>CAXTUV010000267.1:0-5000 GCA_964247445.1 uncultured Acidobacteriaceae bacterium
CTGGTGTACCGCGAGGGCAAGCTGCTCACCCGCTCAAGCGAGGTCCGCGAGGGCGAGCACATCCGGGTTCGGCTCGCGGAAGGCACGCTGGGAGCCGCCGTGACCACAAACGAGGACGCATGAGAAAGCTGTTCGGCACCGACGGCATCCGCGCCGTCGCCGGCACTCCCCCGCTCGACCCGCCTACGATTCGCGCGGTCGGCGAAGCGCTCGCCCATACGCTTAAGCGCTCGCATCCCATGCCGCGCGTGCTGCTGGGGACCGACACGCGCGAAAGCGGCCCGTGGATTGCGCGCGCGCTGCACGCCGGGCTCCACGCGGGCGGCGCGCAGCTAGCCAACGCCGGCGTCCTGACCACGCCGGGCGTGGCCTACGCGGCACGCAAGTTCGGCTTCGCGGCGGGCGTGGTAATCTCGGCCTCGCACAATCCGTGGCAGGACAACGGGATCAAGATTTTCGGCGACGACGGTTGGAAGCTGCCGGACGCGGATGAGCTTGCGGTCGAGCAAGAAATCTTCGCGCGCCTCGGAAGCGCCGCCTCGAAGGACCTGCCCGAGGTCGACCCGGTGTACCGGCACGATTACGAAGCCTTTCTGCGGAATGCCGTACCCGGCTTGCGGCTCGATGCGCTCCACATCGTGCTTGACTGCGCGAACGGCGCGGCTTCGGCCATAGCGCCCGAGCTGTTTGCCGAGCTGGGAGGCTGCGTCGAGCTGACGCACGCCGCGCCGGACGGCCGCAATATCAACGCCGGCTGCGGCGCGCTGCACCCGGAGGTGGTTGCGGCGGAGGTGAAGGAGCGCGGGGCTGCGCTGGGCATCACGGTGGACGGCGATGCCGACCGGGCTTTGTTCGCCGACGGGCAAGGCCGGGTGGTGAACGGCGACGCGGTGCTGCTGCTGGCGGGGCGGTTTCTCCGGGAGCAAGGCCTGTTAAAGGGCGATACGGTCGTCGCGACCACCATGTCCAACATGGGCCTCGAGGCAGCGCTGGCACGCGATGGCATCCGCATGCTGCGCGCGCCGGTGGGCGACAAATACGTGCTTGAGATGATGCAGGCGCACGGGGCCTCGCTCGGCGGCGAGCAGTCCGGGCACATTCTGTTTCCGCACCTCGCGACGACCGGCGATGGGCTTTTAACGGCGCTGGTCGTGCTCGACATTGTGCGGCGCAGCGGGCTGCGGCTGGAAGAGCTGCTCGCGGACCTAAAAACCTACCCGCAGGTGATCGTCAACGTTCGGGTGCGTGAAAAGCGTCCGCTCGTTGCGATCCCTTCCGTTGCGGGCGCAATCGCCGAGGCCGAGCAGGCGCTCGCCGGGACGGGCCGCGTGGTCGTTCGCTACTCGGGAACGGAAGCGCTGGCACGCGTGATGATCGAGGCGGAATCAGAGCGGGCAATGCGGGAGTACGCGGAACGGATCGCCGGGGCGATCCGGGCGGAGCTGGGGGTGCATCCGTAAGCGAACTTAGACGGCTTGGTCTAACTGCTTCCACACCCAAGCGATGTCTAGATAAATTGGCGAGTCCACCCCCTCGATCCGATCTGTTTGCGTAAGGTGCCATGCGCCGTTCCGCCAGATCTCAACCGTCCGCGCATCTTCGTCGATGAGCCAGATGTTGCGCACGCCCATTGCTTCAAGATCGGCCGCCCGCTCTTTTAAGTCGCGGTAAGTGTCCGTCGGCGAGAGCACTTCGATGGCGATGATCGGCGGACGGTCCAACTCCCCCTTGCGCCGATCCGCGGCGGCAACAACCACCACATCGGGCAAGCGGACATGGTCGGCACTGACGCGGGTCCGGGTGTCCACGGCGCAGCGGATGTTCCATTCCTGGTAGCGCTCAAAGAACCACGCGAAGATGATGCCTTGTGTCTCTCCATGCGCAAACATGACCACAGGCTTCTCCTTCAAGTAACCGTCGATGTACTCGACATCCGGGCGATAGTCCGTGCTCAGGTATTCTTCGATTGAGATTTTTGCCGCTGTCGCCATGGTCTCCTCCGCACCGACAGTCTACCTCTACAAATCCCGCCAGTTCCGCCCCAACTCGGCGTCCGCGACGATGGGTACGCTCAGCTCGATGACCGACTCCATCTCCTGCTTCACCAGCGCGCGCACCTGCTCAGCTTCATCCTCCGGGACGTCGAGGAGCAGCTCGTCATGTACCTGCAAGGTCATTTGCGCGTTGAGGTTCCCCTCCGCCAAACGCCGGTCGATGCGGATCATGGCGACCTTGATCAAGTCAGCCGCAGTGCCTTGGAGTGGTGTATTCACCGCGGTGCGTTCGGCGAAGCCGCGCAGGTTCGCGTTGCGGCTTTGGATGTCGGGGATAGGCCGCGAGCGCCCAAACAGCGTCCGTACTTTCTGCGTCGCGCGGGTATCTTCGAGCGTTTGGTCGATAAATGCGCGCACGCCGGCATAGCGTTCAAAGTAACGGTCGATGTAGGTGCGCGCTTCTTTCTGATCAATGCCCAAGTTGGCCGCGAGACCGAATGGGGAGATACCGTAGACAATTCCGAAGTTGACCGCCTTGGCACGGTTGCGCGTGGTCTTGTCAATGTTCTCCGCCGAAACCCCAAACACCTCACTCGCGGTCAAAGTATGGATGTCGATACCGGTCCTGTAAGCGTGGAGAAGCAATGGATCTTGCGAAAAGTGCGCCATCAGCCGCAACTCAATCTGCGAGTAATCAGCGGACAGCAAAACCCGGCCCGGCGCGGCGATAAAGGCAGCGCGAATCTCCCGTCCGAGCTCGGTTTTGATCGGAATGTTTTGCAGGTTCGGGTTGGTGGAAGAAAGCCGCCCGGTGGCCGTGCCGACTTGATTAAAGGTCGTGTGGACGCGGCCGTCGGCGTCGGCCAGCGCCGGCAGTTGGTCCACATAGTTCGACTTGAGCTTAGCCAAGTGCCGGTATTCAAGCACCATGCGCGGCACCTCATTCACCTCGGCCAGCTCTTCCAGCACATCCTGCGCGGTCGAAACCACCTTACCCTTGCCGTACTTGAGCGGCTTCGGCAGGCCCATCTTGGTGAACAACACCTCGCCAAGCTGCTTGGGCGAGTTGATGTTGAAGCGGTGCCCCGAAGTCTCGTAAATCGCTTCCCCGACCCGAGTCATCTCGCTCGTCAGCTTTGCGTCCAGCGCGCGCAGGGCGGGCAGGTCCACCCGCGCGCCGGCCTGCTCCATGCGCAGCAAAACAGGCACAAGCGGGCGGTCGATGGTCTGGTAAATGGTCTGGAGATCGGCTTTTTCGACATCCGCGCGCAGGCGCGGCGCGAGCGTTTGGATGGCGTGCGCGGCCTCGGGCAGGGCGTTCTCGCCTGCCTGCAAGGGTCGGTTCGAGAACCGGGCCGCGACGTCGGCGAGCCGGTGCGTGGTATGGGTGGGGTTAACCAGATAGGAATAGAGCATCAGGTCATCCGCCGCGCCGCGCAGCGTGACGCCCTCGCTGGAAAGCCCGCGCAGGGCGGCTTTCAGGTCGTGGACCTGTTTGGGAACCGCTTCGTCCTCAAGCAGCTCGCGAACCGCTGCCGCATCCACCCGCAAGGCTTCGCCAGCAGAAGCGGACACGCCCAACTTGTACACTCGCGGGGGTTTGGGAGCGGCCTCGGGCGCGGGCGCTGAGAAGTCGAGCAGCATCGACTGCGCGGCGGGCGCTTCCACCGCCTCGGCTTCCGCATCGCTCACCTGCTCGGCCAGCTCTACCGCCATGCTCTCCTCGACCGCGAAGGCAAACCCGGCTTTCGCGGCCCGCACAAACGCGGCGACCTGCGCGGGCGTGGGTTCCAGCAACAGCTCGACCGGCGCGGCGGCCGGTTCCGGCGCGAGCTCCTACAGCAGGGTCGGGAACTCAAGCTCGGAAAAGAGCGCCCGGCAGGCTTCCAGGTCCGGCTCGGTGGTCCGCATGCGGTCGAGTTCCAGGTCCACTGGCACCTCGGTGTGGATGGTCACGAGTTCCTTGGAGAGCAGGACCGCGTCGCGGTTGTTTTCCAGCGACTCGCGCTGCCGCTTGCCCTTTACCTCCCCCGCGCGGTCCAGCGCCGCTTCCACCGTCCCGAACTGCTTGATGAGCTCGACTGAGCCCTTGTCGCCGATGCCCGGCGCGCCCGGGATGTTATCAACTGAGTCACCCCGGAGCGCCATCACATCGATCACCCGCTCCGGCGGTACCCCGAGCGTTTCCTCGACCTTGGCCCGGTCCAGGATCAGGTTCTCCTTCATCGGGTTCAGGACTTTCACGTGCTCGTTCACGAGCTGCATCATGTCCTTGTCCGAGCTCACGATGAAGACCGGGATGTTCTCGGCGGCGGCTTTCGCGCCGAGCGTCCCGATGACGTCGTCAGCCTCGAAGCCGTCATACTGCACAATCGGTATGCGGAATGCTTCAAGCGCGCGGCGGATGTAGGGCAATTGCTGCGCGAGGTCGGGCGGCATGGCCTCGCGGTTGGCCTTGTAGCCGCCGTAGTCCACCTCGTCGAACTGCTGGGTCTTGATGTTCCATTTGCGGACGGTCTTCATGGTGCTCGCGCGCTCGTCGCGGAACACGGGCGAGCTTGTATCGAAAACGGCCGCGAAGTACTCGGGCGCGAAGTCCCGCCGCAGCTTGTTGATCATGTTGACAAAAACGTACACAGCCGCCGTAGGCACGCCGGTGCGGGTCGACATGGGCCGCTGCCGCTGCATGACATGGTAGGCGCGGAAGATGAACGACATGGTGTCGAGCAGGAAAACGGGCGATTTCGCGGGCGTGCTCACCGGCTCAGTGTACTTGGCGGTTCAGGCGATCAGCATGCAATCGCCGTAGGAGAAGAACCGGTAGCGCTCGCGCACGGCATGCTCATAGGCCCGCATCACCGGGCCGTAGCCGGCGAAGGCGGAGACCAGCATGAGCAGCGTACTCTCCGGCAGGTGAAAATTGGTGAGCAGGCCGCCGACGACCCGGAACCGGAAGCCGGGAGCGATGAAGATGCTCGTCGAGCCGGAGTGCGGCGCGAGTGGGCC
>CAXTUV010000268.1:0-4977 GCA_964247445.1 uncultured Acidobacteriaceae bacterium
GCACCGGCTGTGCTGGGCGTCATTACCGTGCCGCGCGCGCTGCCCCGCTTTGTGCGGCTGCCGCCTGAAGCGGGCGGCACAACTGTGGACTACCTGTTCCTCCCCGACCTGATTGAGCAGCACGCCGCCGCGATGTACCGCGGCTATCAAATTTTGGCCACCGCCGCCTTTCGCGTCACACGCAACAGTAATCTTTACTTCGAGGAAGAAGAGTCGCGCTCGCTGCTGGAAGCGGTGCGCTCCGAGCTCCACAACCGCCGCAAGGGCGATGCCGTCCGGCTTGAGATTGAGCACGATGCCGACCCTGAAATCACGGAGCGGCTCCGCGTCAACTTCGAGCTCGAAGACACCCAAGTGTTCCTGACCGATGGCCCGGTGAACCTGTCACGGCTCATGGTCCTGTATGCGCAAACCGACCGCTCCGACCTGAAATATTCGATCTTCAACGGCCGCGAGCTCCGTTTACACCGCAAATCCGAAGACCTGTTCGACGAGCTGCGCCATCACGACATCCTCCTGCACCACCCCTATGACTCCTACGACGCGGTGGTGAGCTTTATTGAATCCGCCGCCGCCGACCCGTCCGTGGTGTCGATGAAGCAGACGCTTTACCGCACCAGCGACAACTCCCCGATCTTTCGCGCGCTGACCGAGGCCGCGCAGTCCAAGGAGGTCACGGTCGTTGTCGAGCTCACCGCCCGCTTTGACGAAGCTTCCAATATCCGCTGGGCGCGTAACCTTGAGGACGCCGGAGTGCAGGTCTTCCACGGCATCGTCGGCTTGAAGACCCACTGTAAGCTCGCCCTGCTGGTTCGGCGCGATGAGGACGGCGCGATACGCCGCTATGCGCACCTGGGTACGGGCAACTACAACCCGGTCACCTCGCGCTTCTACACCGACATGAGCCTGCTGACCTCCGACCCCGCAATCACGGCCAGCGTCCATGCTGTGTTCAACTACCTGACCGCCCACTCGGAGTCCGACAACTACGAGCCGCTCTACGTCGCGCCGCTGACCCTGGCCGAAAAAACCATTCAGCTCATCAGCCGTGAAGCTGAGCACGCCCGCGCCGGGAGGCCTGCGCGCATCATCGCCAAGATGAACTCGCTGCTGGAGCAGTCGGTCATCGAAGCGCTCTACACCGCATCGCAAGCCGGGGTCGAGATCGACATGATCGTGCGCGGTATCTGCTCGCTCCGGCCCGGGCAGCCGGGGGTGAGCGAGCGCATCCGCGTCCGGTCCATTGTCGGCCGCTTCCTGGAGCATTCGCGCATCTTCTGCTTCGCCAACGGCGGCGAGGAGGAGCTCTACTGCGGCTCGGTCGACTGGATGCCGCGTAACCTGTTTGAGCGCTGTGAGGTGATGTTCCCGGTCAAAGACCCGGGTCTGCGCGGGCGGCTCCGCAACGAGATCCTGGCCGCCTACCTGGCCGACACCGTAAAAACCCGCCTCCTGCGCCCGGACGGCGCATATACCAAATTGCGCGATACTGCGGAAGCGAAATGCCTGCCCGCCTTTGCGGCGCAGGAGTTCCTGATGGCGGTCGCCGACGGGCGCGCCTTGGCCGAGGAGATTCCCGTGCGGTCCATTGAGGCGATTGCGCCGCCCGTCCAAATAGCGGAAAAAAAGCCGCGTCGGCGGCGCGGCAAAGCAGCCGAACCGGCAGCCTAGGAGAAACCTCATACCGAATCCAAACCGTCAAATTCGAATCTTTGCAAGCCATAGCGAGCAGGAAGACGATATCTGCCGTTACTGGTTAAGCAAAAGTGTCGAGGAAAAAATGGACGAAACAGCTTCGCTGATTCGCTACGCATACGGCTTACAAGGAATCGACATCGATGCTCAAGGATCAGATCGAACTCTTGTCTGCTTTGAACGCCCACGGCGTTGAATATCTGATCGTGGGCGGCCATGCCGTCAATGCTCATGGCGTTCCACGGTCCACCAAGGATCTCGACATTCTGTTCCGCGCGAGCTATCCGAACAGCGAGCGTCTCTTCCGTGCTCTCGCGCAGTTTGGAACTCCGCTCGGAATGCTTACTGAGGAAAGCTTCCGCGGCCGGCCCGAACAGGTGTTCCAGATCGGAGTCGAGCCAAGCCGCATCGACCTCCTCCAGTCCATTGATGGTGTTGATTTTGATCAAGCATGGTCGCATCGGGTTGAAGCTCGTGTTCACGCTACGCTTCCTGTCTCGTTTCTCGGCCGAGATGACCTGATTCGGAATAAACAAGCTACCGGACGGCTGCAAGACCTAGCGGATGTCGATAAGCTGCTCAGGGTGGAGCGCGTTCGGCGCTCTTCTGAAAAGCCGCCATCAGGTACTCTCTCCTAGAGCGAATCCATGCACATTCTTCTTACCGGCGCCGCCGGCTTCCTTGGTTCCCATCTCGCCGACCGCCTCCTGGCCGACGGCCACTCCGTGCTCGGCGTTGACAACTTCGCCACCGGCAGCGCGGCTAATCTCGCGCATCTTGCGCAGGAGCCGCGCTTCCGGTTTGAAGAGCACGACATCTGCAAGCCCTTCGACTTCGGCCCGGTGGATTACGTGTATAACTTCGCCTCGCCCGCAAGCCCGCCTAACTATCACCGCTTAGGCATCGAAACGCTTGATGTCGGGTCTTCCGGCACCCGCAATGCGCTGGAAGTCGCGAAAAAGTACAACGCGGGCTTCCTCCATGCCTCCACGTCCGAGTGCTACGGCGACCCGCAGGTACACCCGCAAACCGAGGAGTACTGGGGCCATGTCAACCCGATCGGGCCGCGGTCGGTGTATGACGAAGCCAAGCGCTTTTCCGAGGCTCTGGTCACCGCCTACCGTCGTTATTATTCAGTCAACACCCATCTGGTCCGCATCTTCAACACCTATGGTCCACGCCTGGGCCGCGAGGACGGGCGCGTCATCTCAAACCTGATGGTGCAAGCCCTGCGCGGCGACCCGTTGACCGTATACGGCGACGGCTCGCAAACCCGCTCTTTCTGCTACGTCTCCGACGAGATCGACGGCATCGTCCGCTTGGCCGCGTCCCCGGTCGATACCCCGGTCAACATCGGCAACCCTACCGAGTGGACCATCCTCGAGTGCGCCGAAACCATCCGCCGCGTGACCGGGTCCGCCTCGCCGATCGTGTTCGAACCCTTGCCGCAAGACGACCCCCTCCAACGGCGCCCGGATATCACCAAAGCGCGCGAACTGCTGGGCTGGGAGCCCAGGATTCAGCTGGAGGAAGGGTTGCGGTTGTCGATGGAGTACTTCCGGGCGACGTTGGGAGAGCCGGTCAGCGCGCGGGCGTAAGGCAGGAGCCGCCGCGCACTCTCGTCATCAAGCCTGGCAGTACACCGGGCACCAAATCGAATCCAGTGCTGAGGTGGTTCCCGTCCGGTTGCAGAAAGACGGAACCCGCAATCGTGTTCCCGCCGGCGCTGAGGGCGGTCATGTCCGCGTACAGCGCGTTTGGCGCGACCGGCTGCGCGGTCCCAAGCCGCCCGTAAAACTCCAATGTCGTCGCGGGCGGCTTGATTCCGTTCGCATAGCGGACCAGCCCCGGAGTGACGGTCCGATCGTCCCAAACCTGAAAGCTGCCATCCTCGCTTTGAGCGATGTGCAGGCAGCGCCCGAAGGCACCCGGCGCACTCCAGGTGCCTGCCAGCGCGCTTACTTCGGAACCGGGCGCGCGACGCGGGCGTTCTAAAAGCAAGCGGCGATCGAAGTCGCTTCGCCGGAAGCGGCCCGACCAAGCATCCAGTCGCCGGTCGTACGTCAAATCGAGGTCAATCTCCGGCCCGACGGAACCGTGCACTCCGCCAAGCAGAAGATGCGTACCCGCCCATGCAGCGCCGGGCTCGCCGACAACGAACCAGTTCACCTCACCGACACGCAGGACCGGTCCAGGCCGCGCGAACACTCCTATCTCGGCTTCAGTAACGGTCTGCGGGACGCCGGCCAATGTCTTCGGCCGGCCCGCCATCTGCGCGGTGATCTCAACCGCGATGCCATAGATGGTTCCACCCGCCCGAGCTTCCCAAACGCCCGCGAGCCGGTCCGGATGCAGCGTTGCCGTACCTAGAATGGAAGACTGCGCGACTACTCTTCGCGGCAGACAGGCAAGCACCAACCCGAGCCAAGCGTTTCGCATGCAAGATCCCCGCTTGGATAGACACCACATAGGAAACTGTGCCCGGAATTTCACTCAAATTATTTATGCTGCCGCGACTCTCTTGCGGGCTTCCGCCTGCTTGCGTTTGACCCGAGGCAAGTTTTTCTGCTGCAGCTTTTTCATCCATGCTTCACTGCCATACAAACCCTACAGCAATCCTTCGACCCGGTGCGCGACACGCAGTGAGGGCCATTCGATTCCTCGCCCTTCCTGCAAGTCATACTCCTCAAGCTGCTCCCGAGTCGCTGTTCCCAAACCTTGTATGTCTTCTAGAGGCAAAGCGAGACGGCGTCCGTTTGAGAGATGGAGAATCAGCAGCCGCTTCTCATACTCAAACTCGACAAGGTCAGCAAGGACCGGTTCAGTCTCAGGGCTGCTTCCATGCTTCGCGTACCAGCCGCCGACTTGGGCGTCGATCTCGGCGTCCGTCCGCTTTACCAGATTCGTCTGCGGATTCTTCTTCCTCGCCATGCGTCGCCTCCCAAAGTTCCATGAGCTGCTTCTAGTTCTCCTGCGCCACCCTGATTACGTGCCCGATTACTGCCCGGCTGCCGCCTTTCGGCTTGATCGCGTCTTTCCTGTCGGCAATAAACGTCGCGCCGTCGCTCAACCCAACGATAACTCTGAGCCGCCCGTATTTCGCATGAAATGCGGAGGGAGATGATCATTCGAGTAGCAGCAGAATCAGACTCACGTGTGGCGCTTCGTGCCTACGTAACGATCCTAACCCGCCTGCGAGGCCCGAAATAGCGGCTACGCCTTAGCCGCAAATTCCATCTCAAGCGCCCCCGCCGACCCGCTCACCCGTACCCCCTCCAGCGA
>CAXTUV010000269.1:0-4961 GCA_964247445.1 uncultured Acidobacteriaceae bacterium
GCTGTACACGGCGCAGCGCTGGTCCGGGGGCATCGCGCTTGCGTACCTTGTTCAGCATGTATACCGGCAGCGGTTCGCGGGCGTCAGTTTGCCGGACCACCCGGGTGCGGCCTTCCACAAGGTACAGGCGGAGCTGCTGCACCCCTGGATGTTCGCCATCTACGCCATCGCTATGATCGCGACCTGCTTTCACTTTTCCTACGGGATGTGGATGTTCGGAGCCAAGTGGGGCATCACCTCGGGTGACCGCGCGCGGCGCGGGTCGGCCTACCTGTGCACGGCAATGGGTGCCGGGTTGTGCGCGCTTGGCCTGGCGAGCATGATTGCTTTTGTTGAGCCGAAATACCGCAATGCACCCTCTGACCTGACGCCGGCTCAAATCACTGAAGGCACCCAAGCGCCCGCGCCGATCGGCATTGGGCAGACTCGAGACTGAAGATGGCGGCAGCACCGAAGATCATTGTTGTAGGCGGAGGCTTGGCGGGCTTGTCCGCCGTCATTAAAATCGCCGAAGCCGGAGGCAAGGTCGACCTGTTTTCGATTGTGCCGGTCAAGCGCTCGCACTCGGTCTGTGCGCAGGGCGGCATCAACGCGGCTAAAAACCTGAAGGGCGAGGGCGACACCACAGCCGCCCACTTCGACGACACCATCTACGGCGGGGATTTCCTGGCCAACCAGACGCCGGTGAAAGGCATGTGCGAGGCCGCCCCGGCGATCATCGACCTCCTCGACCGCATGGGCGTGCCGTTTAACCGGACGCCCGAGGGTTTGCTGGACTTTCGGCGGTTCGGCGGGACTTTGTACCACCGCACTGCATTCGCGGGGGCCACGACTGGTCAGCAGCTCCTGTATGCGCTTGACGAGCAAGTCCGCCGGTTTGAGTCCGAGGGCAAGGTCACGAAGTATGAGGGCTGGGAGTTTCTCTCGGCTGTGCTCGACGGGGCGGGTGTGTGCCGGGGCATCTGCGCGATGAACCTGCGCGATATGTCGGTTCGCACCTTCGACGCGGATGCGATTATTCTCGCGACCGGCGGGATTGGGGCAATCTTCGGCAAAAGCACCAACTCTGTCGTCTGCCCGGGTTCGGCGCAGTCGGCGGTGTACCAGCAGGGCGCGTACTACGCGAACGGCGAGTTTATCCAGGTGCACCCGACCTCGATCCCCGGCGAGGACAAGCTGCGTTTGATGTCGGAGTCGGCGCGCGGCGAGGGCGGCCGGGTGTGGGTGCCGCGCAAGCTGAACGACCCGCGCGAGGCGACGACCATCCCCGAGGCGGACCGCTGGTACTTCCTCGAAGAGTGGTACCCGAAGTACGGCAACCTGGTGCCCCGCGATGTGGCGACCCGGGCGATTCATAAGGTTGTCTATGAGCATGGCCTGGGCATCGACGGGCAGCCGATGGTCTACCTCGACTTGACCCACATCGACGCCGCGACGCTCGACCGCAAGCTCGAAGGCATCCTGGAGATTTACCAAAAGTTTGTCGGCGACGACCCGCGCAAGGTGCCGATGAAGATCTTCCCCGGCATGCACTACACCATGGGCGGCTTGTGGGTCGATTTCGACCAGATGACCAACATACCGGGCATCTTTGCCGCGGGCGAGGCTGAGTACAACTACCACGGCGCGAACCGGCTGGGCGCGAACTCGCTGGTGAGCTGCATCTACGGCGGGTTCCAGGCCGGCCCGAACGCCATGCGCTATGCGCGCGGGCTCACGTCCGCCCCGGCGAACGGTTATGGCCTCAGTGAGCAGAAGCGGCAGGAAGAGATCAACGGTCGGCTGCTGTCCTCAACCGGCAAGGAAAATCCCTTTAAACTGTGGCGCGAGCTTGGCGAAACCATGACCAAGAACGTCACGATCATCCGCTACAACAAGAACCTGGCAGAGGCGGACGAGAAAATTGTCGAGCTTCTCCACCGGTTCCGCAACATCAACCTAAGTGACAAAAGCGCCTGGGCCAATACCAGCTTCGCGTTCACCCGGCAGCTGGGCAACATGCTCCAGCTGGCCCGTGTGGTGACGCAAGGGGCGGCGCTGCGGGATGAATCGCGCGGCGCGCACTACAAGCCGGATTTCCCGGACCGGGACGATGAACGCTTCCTCAAGACGACGAAGGCGAGCTTCGCGCCCGATGCGGATGAGCCTCGGTTCACCTTTGAAGCGGTGGATACCCAGTACATTCAGCCGCGACCGAGACGCTATGACGCGGTAAAGTAGCCCGGAGATAGTCTTGTTCAAACTGAGAAGTCGATGCAAGCTGAAACTGCGCTCAGAGACGTTTTGGGTTGAGCGACATCTTAGTAACTAGGATTGCTTATGCAAACGCAGTTGGTTTTGTCCGTCTTTCTCGCCGCAGCTTTCCCGACCGTGACCGCGCTGGTCGGTATCGTGCTCGCACGCAATGAGTCGAAGGAGATCCGCGATGAGCTCACGGGCGTCCGCGAGCGCTTGGCCCGCGTGGAAGAAAAGTTGAACATCGCCGGCTGACCCGGCCCAAGAGGATTTGTGATGGCGACAGCAGTGCAGACACAGGAACTTGAGCTCACCGGCGCGGCGATTCCGCTTTCAAAGCCTGCGGGCAAGACCGTGCGCCTTGAGATCAAGCGCCAGGCGAGCCCCGATGCGAAGCCGTACTGGGACAAGTTCGATCTACCCCGGCGCACGGGGATGAACGTGATCTCGGCGCTGATGGAGGTCGCGACCAACCCGGTGACCAACGACGGCCGTGAAACCACGCCGGTGGCCTACGACGCGAACTGCCTGGAAGAGGTGTGCGGCTCCTGCGCTATGCGGATCAACGGCAAGGCCCGGATGGCCTGCTCGGCCCTGATCGAGAATGTCATCGAGGACGGGGTCGTGCGCGTCGAACCCCTGTCGAAAATGCCCGTGGTGCGCGACCTTTCGGTCGACCGGTCGGTGATCTTCGAGAACCTGAAGCGGGTGCAGGCCTGGGTGCCCATCGACGGCACCTACGACCTCGGCTCCGGCCCGCGCCAAACGCCCGCGCAGCAGGAAGAGCTTTACCCCATTTCGCGTTGCATCTCCTGCACCATCTGCATGGAGGTGTGCCCGCAGTTCAACGAGGAAACCGGCTTTGTGGGCGCGGCGACGATCGCGCAAGTGAAGCTCTTCAACCAGCACCCGACCGGCAAGGCGCTCAAAACCGAGCGGCTCCACGCCCTGATGGGCGACGGCGGCATCCAGGAGTGTGGCTACGCCCAAAACTGCGTCCAAGCCTGCCCGAAGCAGATTCCCCTGACTAAGGCGATCTCGGACGTGAACCGGGACGTGATGGTGCAGGCGGTGAAGGATGTGTTTACTCGGTAGTGCATGAAATTCACTCGACCGAGAGGTTTCACGACTGCTGGACGAAGCTATCCAGAGCTCGAATGAACTCTTTTGTATATTTGTAGTAATCGCTGAAAACACCCAAGCTGATATTTGCTTGACGGCCATGTGCAATCTGATTGCGATTATTTACTATACTGTCGATTGCATCTTTCACCTCGGATGCGGTTGTGGATTGAACATGCTCTCTCCAAAGCGGATCAAAATGGCTCAGCAGAACGAGAATATCCTCAAACTTTGCGTTCCGGAATCGGGCGAGCTGACCATCAACGTAGCTCGCTACACGCGGGTGGCTTTTCGATCGTGTATACGTCTCGAGTATTGAGATGACTGCTTGCTCAATCAGACCAGAGCATAAAACGCACATGTACCGCGCTAACTGAGCTTGTAGCTCAAAATCCTCACTTACCTGCTTAGTACGAGCCTTCTCTTGTAAGCTGTCGATACGTTGCTGCGCCCCTCGTATTTTCTGGTCCACCATCAGTGGACCTCCCCAAAGGCCTTTCTAGCAAATTCGAGACGCTTCTTTAGAGTCTCATCATCAGCTGTAGCGCGAGACGTCCAGAACTTAAAATCTTCATTCTCCAAAACTTCTGTATAACTGCTCACAAGATGCTTGGAATCCTTAATTGGACCTTTTTCCAGGCGAACCGCAATGCCAAAAGCAATTGCATCGAAAACTGCTGCGTTAAAGGAGCTGACTGGCTTGAACGCCTTCGGCCCAATCGAGGTATGAATTTTTGCCATAACACTAGTAAAAGTCTTCGACAACCTCGCGGCGGTCACCTCATCGATTTTGCGATGATCTTCCATGAAGTCATTCAGAAATTTCTTCATGGGACGTTTATAGTTCTTTTCATCAACCAGCAGTGCGAGAAATCTAAGAATCAGCTCCTGATCTCTCATCCTCTTACTTAATGGTCCGAAGAGAGTTCTCCAGGCTGTATCGTTGTTCAGTTCGGATAATAAGTTGACGAGCCTGCCTCCATAGATAGCAGTGCGTATCTCTTGCGGCGACAAAAGCATACCACTAGAATTAAGCCGCTCGAAAATCTTATAAATACCGCTACCACCATCTTGCGGGTCTGTCTGTTTGACCACAGTGGCGTGAATTATTGCATTGTCCAGCGTACGACGGTACTCATCCTCCAACGTTTGCAGAGTTTTACCCTCAAAAGAAGATTGAACATCGGTCAGGCTGAACTCTCTCTTCGTTGTGGGAAAAATACCATCATAAAAAGCTTTAAGGGTTGTAAGTCGTTGATGGCCATCTATGACCAGCAATTTTTTCGTCTCAGGCTCGGTGGAGAGAAAAATACCGGGAACCGGCAAACCTAAAAGCAGCGATTCAATGAAGCGAGATGCTTGCTTTAACGGCCACACGTATCCACGCTGAAATTCTGGAATCTTTGCATCCCCGTTACGTAGACGCTTCACCAAGCCCTCAACGTCGTAATCAGCACCATAGCTGCTGATTTCGTACCGCAAACTATCTTCTATTGTGTCTTCGTCTTCTAGAAGTCTTTCGTTTACGGGATCGTCGATTATGTCCGGGTCGCCTGCAACAACAAGAGTAGGAAAAACAGACATGTCAGCCATCTATCTATGGT
>CAXTUV010000270.1:0-4951 GCA_964247445.1 uncultured Acidobacteriaceae bacterium
GCCCGGGCGGTAGGCGGCGGGGGACGCGCGACCGAGGCCCCGCCCGGGTCCGGCAGTGATCTCGACGCCGGCGGCGAGCCCACCGGCATCCTGCGCGAGCGCCCGGCGCGGATGCTGGTGGAGCAGCATATCCCGCCCGCTACGCCTGAAGCACGCACGGAGGCGCTGCGGGCCGTGCTGGCCGAGGCCGCCGCGCACGGCATCACCTCGGTCCAGGACAACTCCGTTGACGAGGACTTTGCCGCGCTCGCGCTGCTGCACGAACGCGGCGAGCTGCCGGTGCGCGTCACTGAATGGCTCCCTTTTGACGCGCCGCTCGCTGAACTGAAGGAGCGGGAAGCGCGCGGGCCGCAAACCCGCCGGCTCCGGACCGGGATGCTGAAGGCGTTTCTGGATGGCTCGCTGGGTTCGCGTACCGCCGCCATGCAGGAGCCGTATACAGACACGCCCGGGGAGCAGGGGCTGCTCTTCTACAACACTGCCGGATTGTGGGTTACGGCTTTGGAACGCGCCGAAGCCGGCTTCGCCCTCGGCTTCCATGCCATCGGCGACCGCGCGCTTCATCAGGCGCTCGGGGTTTTCCAGGCTGTGCGGACGAGATGCCCGCACACGCTCTGCCGCGTGGAGCACGCCCAAACCGCCCATTGCCAGGCGTTCGGCCAAGCGCGAAGGGCGGGCGTCATCGCTTCCATGCAGCCGGTGCACTGGACCGGCGATCGCTACTGGGCAGGAGAACGGCTTGGACCGGAGCGGCTCAACCGCGCTTACGCTTGGGACCGATTCGCCGAACTCGGTGTACCGCTTGCCTTCGGCACTGATTTCCCCGTGGAGCCGCTCGCGCCCTTGCCGGGCATCTACGCGGCCGCAACGCGCGAGGGCCACTCAATTTCTGTTCATCGGGCGCTCCACGCCTACACACAAGGCAGCGCACTTGCTGAGGGCTCGGAGAATCTGAAAGGACTGCTCCTGCCCGGTTTCCTCGCCGACTTTTGCGTGCTCGACCACGACCTGCTCGCGTGCCCGCCGGAAACACTGCTGAGGACCAAAGTCCTGCGCACGGTCACCGGCGGGCGGACGACGTTCCTGGCCGGAGCGCGCTAGGCCGGTGCACCGCAACCGCCTCGCCTACGTGCTGCTCACGGCAGTCGCGCTGGTGTGGGGGTCTACGTTCGTTCTTATCAAGGAAGCCCTGGCGGACGCTTCCCCGCTTGTCTTCAATCTGCTGCGGATGCTTCTGGCGGCGGCGGCTCTGCTTCTGGTCTACAAGCAAGCGCTTCGAGGGCTGACACGCGCCCAATGGCGGCTGAGCGCTCTGGCCGGCACCTGCCTGGCCCTCGGCTACCAACTGCAAACCAGCGGACTTGAGTACACCACGCCGTCGATGTCGGCGTTCCTCACGGGCACGGTTGTCATCTTTGTGCCGTTCCTCACGCTGCGCGGCGCTTGGCGGGTGCCGGGCGCGCCTCGGCCCGGGCTCCCGGCCTTTGCCGGCGCAGGCCTCGGCTTCGTCGGGTTGACGTTGCTGGCCATCCCTTCAGGAAAGCCGTTCGCCGTCTCTTCCGTTGGACGCGGGGAACTGCTGACGCTCGGCTGCGCCCTTGCGTTCACGCTGCACTTGATTGTGATGGCGCATGCCTCGCTGCGCGTGCCCTTTCAAGCGCTGGCGACCATCCAAATCGGGACCGCGGCGGCTGAAATGACGGTAACGCTCCCGGTGTTCGAGCATCACCCCTACTTCCACCCCGGCCCGCACTTTTACGCGGGCTGGCTGGTCGCTTCCCTGCTTGCGACCTCCGCCGCATTCGCCGTGCAAAGCTGGGCGCAAGCGTTTCTGCCCGCGAACCACATCGCGCTCATCTTCACGCTGGAGCCTGTGTTTGCCGCCCTGACCTCGTGGCTCATGATGGGGGAACGCCTGCGGGGCCGGTCGCTGGCGGGCGGGGCGCTGGTGCTGGCGGCGCTTGTGGTCGCGGAACTCGGAATGAGGGAGACCGGGCAGGCCGGCAAGAGTTAGGAACCACTTGCAGCCCCGTCGCGTCTAATCGCACAGGTCCGCCCTGCGCTTGGGTTCGGGCCGCATCAGTACACTATGGTAGCGTCGCAACCCGCCGGGCCGCCCGCGAAAGGCTAGAAGGTAGACCAAACAATGAATGCTCCGCTTCAGTGGTTCAGGCTGCGCCGGCTCCAGTCCACATTCACCATTCTCGCGACGCTGTCGGCGGGCATCCTGATCGGTTCCGTGGTGGCGCACGGTGTGCATGGACAGGATAAATCCATCGATACGCGTGATGCCGCGCCGCTCCACGTGCCGGACGCGAAGAGCTTGTCTACCTTGTTCACGCAAATCGCCAAGCAGGAAGGTCCGGCGGTGGTGAATATCAACACCGAAACGCTGCCCAAGGAGCAAACCGGGAGCGGCCGGCGAGGGCGGCGCGGCGCGCCCCAGCAGCAGCCACCGGATGACGATGATAACGGCGGAGACGACCAGGACGGCGGCGGCGGGGGCCAAGGCGACTTGCAGGACTTTTTCAATCGGTTCTTCGGCGGCGTCCCGGGCCAGGGTCCGGGCGATACCCAGCAGGAACAGCGCGCGCTTGGTTCGGGCTTCATCGTGGATGGGCGAGGCTACATCGTCACCAACAACCATGTGGTCGAAAAAGCCGACCGAATCTATGTCAAGCTGACGACCGATCCTGAGAATTCGGAAGGGCATCGCGCCACCGTCATCGGTACCGATAAGGATACGGACCTGGCGGTAATCAAGATCGACGTGGAAGGCAAGCAGCTGCCGACGGTGAAGCTCGGCAACTCCGATGCCGCACAGGTGGGCGACTGGGTCGAGGCGATCGGCTCGCCGTTTGACCTGTCGCAAACAGTGACAGCCGGCATTATCTCCGCGAAAAACCGCACGATTGACCCGGGGCAAGCCGGGCAGTTCCTCCACTTCATCCAAACTGATGCGGCGATCAATCCCGGTAACTCCGGCGGGCCGCTCCTGAATATGAATGGCGAGGTCGTCGGGGTTAACGCGGCCATCTTTACGCAGACCAATGGCTACCAGGGCATCGGCTTCGCGGTACCGGCCAACACCGTGGTGAATGTGTACAACCAGCTGATCGGCCCGGAACACAAGGTCGTTCGCGGCTCGATCGGCGTTTCCTTCCAGCCGACCATTTCGCCTGCCGTGGCAAAGCAATACGGAGCGGGCACGGGCGTGTTGATCAACCAGGTCACTACCGGTGGACCGGCGGATAAGGCCGGCATCAAGCCCTATGACGTAATCGTGTCGATTGACGGTCAGGCGGTGAAGGACGGCAATGCGCTGGTTGAAAATATTTCGCCCCGCAAACCGGGTTCTAACGCGACCGTCGGCTACCTTCGCAATGGGCAAAAAATGACGGCGCAGGTGGCGATCGCGGACCGGACCAAGACCGTGGCGGCATTGAACGGCGGCAGCGGCCAGGACAACGGACCGGCGCAAGGCAACAGCGACAATGGCGGAGCGGCCAAGAGCAAGCTGGGGCTCACGGTGACGAACCTGCCGCCGAATGCGCCCTCGGGCCTCCACGGCGTGCTGATTCAGGCAATCAAGCCGGGTTCCTTCGCGGACGACGTAAGCCCGACCATTCAGCCGGGGCTGGTCATTGTGTCAATTAACCGGAAACCGATCACGAATAAGGCTGAGTTCGATGCGGTCGTCGCCACGCTTAAGTCCGGAGATGATTGCGTATTGGAAGTCGTCCCTCCGCGTGGTCCCCGGCAGAGTACGCTGACCGGTGGAACCCTGCCCTAAACCGGCCCGCTTGCCGCCGAATGGCCCTGCATCTTTCGTGACAGTTACGAAAGGCAGGGCCATTTTGGTTGCTTTCCGGCCACCGAAGAGGTTAGGCTCATTCCCATATCGAACGCATCCCGACCTTCCCAGGGGTTTTGCATGGTTTTTGGCTCTTCACGGATGATTGCGGCACCCGTCCTCGCTTTTACGCTGGTAGTCGCCGTCATGCCCGCGATCGCGTCGCGGACGCACCGAGTATCCTTTGCCGGCCTGCGCCACGCGCACATGCACCGCAAAGCCGCCGCTCCCAAATGGACGCCCGGCCAGCGTGAGATCGACCCCGACCGCACCCGCGCCATCCAAACCGCGCTCATCGACCGCAGCTATCTCCAAGGTGAGCCGTCCGGCGCTTGGGACGCGGAAACCGAAGCCGCCATGCAGAAATTCCAATTCGACAATGGTTGGCAGACCAAGCTGATGCCGGACTCGCGCGCGCTGATTAAACTCGGCCTCGGGCCGAGCGGCGCAACCGCAGCGGCTTCTGAACCGACGAGCGCGCATGCGGCGCTGGAGCAGGCGACAGGGCCGGATACCTTAGCGTCCTCGCATACCGTTCTCAATTAGCATGTGCTGGAAGCCGAAGCCGCCTCGCGAGGGGCGGCTTTTCTTGTTCCCATTACCAACGGGGCTTCCCTCATCGCAGCGATCGCCTGTATGCTGCCGTACATCGATCAAAGGAGCGCCGGATGAAGCTGAGTCCTTACCTGATGTTCAACGGGCAGTGCCGGGAAGCCTTTCAGTTTTATGAACGCTGCCTCCAAGGCAAAATCCTGTACATGGGCACGTATGCCGAGGCACCGGACGGCCAGGCACCGCTTTGCGGCATGCCTGAGCGCATCATGCACGCCACCCTCCTGTTCAACGACAGCACATTAATGGCGAGCGACGCTCCCGTCGATCAGGCGCAACCCCCATCCTCAACGCACCTAGCTGTCGAGGCGCAGTCACCTGAACACGCGCAAACTCTATTTGCGTCGCTCAGCGAGGGCGCGAAGATCACCATGCCGCTCACGGAAACGTTCTGGGCTTACCGCTTCGGCATGCTCACCGACAAGTTCGGCGTGCCGTGGATGGTGAGCGCGGGCAAGCCGATGGAGTGAGGTCAGGGGTCAGGGG
>CAXTUV010000271.1:0-4950 GCA_964247445.1 uncultured Acidobacteriaceae bacterium
ACGATAAACCGCGCGACGTTCCTGCCGGAGCCCCGGGTCGGCCTGGCTTGGGCGACCTCGACGAAAACAGTGGTGCACGGCGGTTTCGGCATCTATCGCGACCTCCAGGACGCGCTCGGCTACCGCACCGACCAGAACGCCCCTTTTAACCCGACCTATACCCTGGCGAACCAGCCCTTAACACGCTTGCAAGGGTTGAGCGCGGGTCCCCCGCCCGCGACGGCGCGCCTCGTGCCGGGCGGCGTGCAGCCTGACCTCAATACACCCACGCTCATTTCCTGGTCGCTGCGGGTGCAGCAAGAGATCAATCCGAACACGACTGTCACGGTCGGCTACGTGGGTTCGCATGGCTATCACGAGGTGATCGGCATCGATGCGAACGAGCCGACGCCCGTCATTTGCCCCAACCCAGCCTGCCCCGCCGCGCTGCCGGCGGCGCTCGGGGGCGGTGCCATCCCGGCCGGGACGTATTACACCCCATCGACGGAAGCGCGCGCGAACCCGAATCTCGCCAATACCTGGACCTACTTCTCGCGCGGCGACTCAAATTACGACGCGCTTCAGGTCGATGTGAACCGTCGCTTCCGCAACGGCTTGGCCTTCCGCGGCGTGTACACCTGGTCCAAAACAATCGACGATGGCGACTCGCTCAACTCCACCACCACGGGCGGCGAGCCTTCCACGGTTTCCAACGCCTTTAACCTGCGCGCGGACCGCGGGCCGGCTGACTGGGACATTCGAAACGTAGGTGTCCTTAACGAGCTGTATGCCCTGCCGTTCGGCCATGGGCAGCGTATCGGCAGCCACCTGGCCGGCCCGGCTAACCTGTTCGCGAGCGGCTGGAACGCGGAGTCGATCGTCACCATTCAAGGCGGCATTCCCTTCACGCCGCAGCTCAGCTACAACCCATCCAACAACGGCGACACGCGCAACCCGGTACGACCGTCCGTAAACCCTAACTTTCATGGGTCTGTCATCACGGGATCGCCGACGCAGTACTTCAACCCTGCCGCGTTTCTCGCGCCGCCCAACGGCAGCGGCTTCTACGGCAACCTGGGCCGCAACACGCTTGTCGGGCCGGGCTTGGGCGAGTGGGATCTGTCATTCCTCAAGGACACGCAGATACGGGAGCAGCTCAACCTCCAATTCCGCTCCGAGCTGTTCAACATTCTGAACCGCACAAACTTCAACCAGCCGAACGCCGTCACGTTCACCCCCACCGGCGTTTCCCCCACGGCAGGGCTGATCACCAGCACAGCTACCACCTCACGGCAGATCCAGTTCGCGCTTAAGATGCTGTGGTGATGCTTTGCGATAGATAAGAAGCCCGCACCACAGGGAAGCGGGTCATCCTGAACGGAGTGAAGGATCTGCTTTTCCTTGCAGTGCGGGAAACAGCAGACCCGTCATCGCTTCGCTTTTCAGGATGACCCTCCTACTCTCAGCACACCTTTTCACGCTTCCATCCGCCGGAGCAGCTCCACCTTCCGCTCCGGCGGCAGAAAGCTAGCCTCGATCGAATTGGCCGCGAGCTCGCGAAGATGTTCGCGTGTGAAGCCGAACTGCCGGGCGGCCAGGCTATACTCGCTTTCTAAGTCGGACTCAAACAGCGCGGGATCGTCGGAGTTGAGCGTCACCATCAGGCCACCGTCGAAGTACGACCGCACCGGATGCTCGGGAAGCGACGGGCAGGACGCGGTGCGGAGGTTTGAGCTGATGCAGATTTCAAGCGGAACCTGCCGCTCGGCCAGGACCTGCATCAACTCGGGGTCGTCAATAGCCGAAAGCGCATGGCCCAGCCGCTCGGCACCAATGTTCAGGGCGCCCCAAATGCCTTCCGGGCCGACCGTTTCGCCGGCATGCGCGGTCAGCCGCAGCCGGGCTTCGCGCGCCTCGGCATAAAGTTCGCGGAAGGGCTCCGCCCCGGTGCGCCGCTCATCCCCGCCGATGCCGATGCCGATAATGCTGGGGTGTTCGCGGCGCATCTCAGCCGCCTTGCGGAAAACGCGGGCCGCCTCCTCCGGGCCGAAGTGACGCACGGCGTCGAAGATCCACAAGCAGGTGATGCCCCACAGCCGCTCAGCCTCCACGCGCGCCCGCTCCATCCCTGCGAACAGCGGTTCAAACTCGGTGCGCCGCCAGTAGTACACCACCCCGACCGAAACGTATACCTCCGCATGGACCACGCCCTGCGCGTGCAGCCTCGCAAGCATCCGGAACGCGGCCAGCTCGTAGTCCTCCGGCGTAAGCAGCCGCGCGGTGATCGCCTTAAACGCCAGCAGGAACCCGGAAAAGTCGGTGTAGTGATAAAGCGCCCGCGCCTGCTCGACCGAGAGCGGCTCCGGGTGGCGCAAGGAAAGCTCCGCCAGCGTTTCCGGACTGATCGCCCCTTCCAGGTGCAGGTGCAGCTCGGCTTTCGGCAAGGAGCGGATATAACGGGAAAGCGGGGCTTCGCGGGGCATCAATGGATCGTACCGGAGGAGGCTACCCTTTGCCGCCGCGGTCCAGGCCGACTTCCTTAAGCCCTTCTGCGGCGGGGGGTATCAAGGTTTAGTGTCGGACCTTCTTTGCGGCTGGAACTCGCCGCACCAGACTATTGTCGCCGTTCCCGGCTCAGCGCCGTCCACTGCGTCCACGATGGCCTGAATGTGAGGCTGAACGACCGGCCAGTTGTTCGCTGTCATGCACAGCACGGCCAGTTTGCGGCCACTCATGGTCTGCTGTGAAGGAAGGTTCCGGTCGCCCGACAAGAACACGTCAAAGCCGGCTTGCTCAGCCGCGGACAGCAACGCACCATTACTCAAGCGATCCCAACCGAGTTCGGCGGCTGTCTAGACTACATGCCTTGTCAGATAGCGCCGCACCGGGCGCGGGGTCGATTGATCCAGGAGGACGCGCTTCAAACGGCCGGCGCGTATTCGTGTCTGCGAATGTGGGCGAAGATGGCCCGAATCGGCTAAATCGGGAGATCATAGTCAGCCGCCAACTCTTCCGGCGTTTGGCCCAGTTCGTAGCCGTTCTCGATCGTCTCCACAGGCACCCGCGAATCGCCCACGGTCGGTGCCCCATGCACGTACTCAGCCCTGATTCTTACTTCCGGGTAGTGCTTCCAATCCACTATTGCGGTCTCCTGACGGAAGAATACGCCTTCACGCGCCTGCGAGTTTCCGTAAACGCAATTTCTACTAGCTTAACCAAACCTTGTCGCAATTCACCCTGGATAATGCGGGCCATTGTAGCGGCACAAGCTCTGCGGAAAGGGCGCGCTCGGACGCTGCTAATCTTCCGCAAATTCTTTATGCGGCATCGATGCTCCATGCTTAACAGACTGGCAGAACCAAGCTTGCCACGGAATTTGAGCCGGTAAGGCCTTAGTCTCAGATTGCGGTCACCTTCGGTCCTGCAAGCTCATTCATAAGAAAGCAGCCCAGCCCGCCCTCGGGCGCGTGAAGCGGCACAGGATTTTATGCTGCATACCTTCCGCATGTTCCTTGCTTGTGTGTTCGCGACTGCCGTTTGTGCCGCACCGGCCGTTGCGCAGAGGGCGCTTCCGCCGTGGCAGCCGTCACCGGCCCATAAGCAACTCCCGATTTGGCCCGGAGCGGCACCCGATCCTGTCACTTATGACGGTCCTGAGTATTCGGTAAAGGTTGAAGACGACCTTGTAGCCGGTCAGCCCTGGATTTCAGCCGAGCGTGTATCCGTGCCGACGATGACTGTCTACCCGCCCAAAACTAAGAACACCGGGGCTGCCGTCATTGTTTTTCCAGGAGGCGGCTATCAGGTGCTTGCCATGGATTTAGAAGGTGCCGAAGTCTGCGATTGGCTGACGTCCCGAGGCATAACCTGTGTACTTTTGAAGTATCGCGTTCCTGGTTCAGCAAAGCTGCCCAAATCAGGAGCTTACCCGCAGGCCCCGCAAGCGCTGGATGACGCGCAAAGGACAATCAGCCTCGTCCGATCTCGTGCCGCCGCATGGCAGATTGATCCGCATAGGATTGGCGTGATCGGCTTTTCAGCGGGCGGCCATCTTGTAGCGGCAACAAGCGTGCACTTCGGCAAACGCATTTACCCTCGGGTGGACGCCATCGATGACGTGAGCTGCCGACCGGACTTCGCCATAGCCGTTTATCCCGGTCACTTGATGGTTGCCGAAAACTGCTTTGCTCTCCAGCAGGACGTGCGAACCCACCTTTCCACGCAGACCCCTCCGACATTCCTCCTCCAGAACGAGGATGACGAGGTGGACGGCGTGGAACAGGCTTTGTCCTACTATGCCGGGCTCAAGCGAGCCGGAGTTCCGGTCGAAATGCACTTGTATGCACAAGGCGGCCATGCTTT
Source organism: uncultured Acidobacteriaceae bacterium (assembly GCA_964247445.1). GTDB lineage: Bacteria > Acidobacteriota > Terriglobia > Terriglobales > Acidobacteriaceae > EB88. Next base: position 4,342 of record CAXTUV010000271.1, read on the forward strand.
CGGCTTACGGCGCACCAACCTTCCTGCAACCGCATGGCCGGACTTAGTAGACAAGTGGCTGGTGACGATCGGTGTTCTGCGCTCGGAATAGCGTCGCTGCAAAGCCGTACTTGTCTAAGCGCATTTCTCACATTTAGTAAGTCGTTAGAACCCGGGCCCTCACAAATGTACGGATTCCGCAAGAGGAATCTGCTCGGATTTCCTTGCCGACTCCAGCTCCTCCCGAAACTGATTCGCTCCGGCAAACAGCTCGCGCAGCGCAGGCCCGCGCAGGTTTTCGCGCAGGTAGGCCAGCTCCTGCTCCAAACGCAGCAGCGCCGCCGCAACCGCCTGCTCGTTCGTAATCGCGATATCGCGCCACATCGAGTAAGGGCTTGCGCCGAGCCGGGTCATCTCCCGCAACGCCCGTCCGCCGATGCCGTGCAGCACCTCGGCATCGCTGCCGAACTCTTGCTGCAGCACCGCGGCCAGCGCGGTCGCGACAAACTGCGGTAGGTGGCTTGCCGAGGCGCACACGCGGTCGTGCTCCGCCGGCTCAAGCGCGAGCACACGCGCGCCGAAGCGCTCCACCCAGCCGCGCCACTCCGCCGCGAACGGCCGCGCGGGCTC
>CAXTUV010000272.1:0-4941 GCA_964247445.1 uncultured Acidobacteriaceae bacterium
ATCTTCAGGAAGACCCAAAGGATGAGGTGAATGCGATTTGGTACCTGACGCGCGCCGCGCAGTTCGCGCAAGGTGCTTCGAAGCCGCAGATCGAGACAGCCGCCGAGTACTGGTACAAGAAGTATCACGGTCCGAACCTGGACGGATATGACCAGATCCAAACCCTGGCCCAGGCCAACCTGGAGCCGCCTACCGACTACAAGCCGGTAGCCGCCCCCCCGCCGCCGAGCGATGCCGACCTCGCGCATACCGCGGTCACCAGCACATCGGACTTGAAAACACTTCCGCTTTCCGATAAGGAATTCGTGCTGGCGCACGGCTCGCAAGAGGATCAGGACAAGGTTTGGGCGACGCTGAAAGGGCAGACCTTCGCCATTCCGGGCAAGGTCATCCAGGCCACCGCGGACCAGGTTCAGCTGGCGACCTCGGAAGACAATAAGCAGTCCAACAAGGCCGACATTACCATCAACATGAAGGAGCCGCTCAAGACGGTTCCGACCGTTGGCGCGGATGTGACCTATGTGGGCACCTTCGATTCCTACACGCAGGACCCGCCTTCCGTTGTCCTGAAGGATGGCGGACCGAAGCCGACGGCTGCGGCTCCGACACGCCGGGCGGGAACAACGACGCACCGGCGTACCTCCTAAGTTCCCATTTTGGGAAGAGCGGCAAGGGGCAGCCATGCGCTGCCCCTTGCTTTTGCCCTGACGGATGCTAGAGTAAAGACCGCATGAAGGCTTTCGCCATGTTTGCGCCTGTGCTGCTGGTTTTCGGGCTGCTGAGTTGCTGTGCGTACGCGCAGCAAACCGCGCCTACCGAGCAGGGCGTACCCGGGCAGACGATTGATCCGAACAAGCCCCCGACAGAGCGACCCACGGAGCCGGGAACGCAAGGGAGCGGTATCCAACCGGCCAGTCAGGCTCCAAAACCGGTGCAGGCTCCTGACGTACGGCTTGATTCAAAGCCGCACACAGACATCGATTACACGGTCGACTCCTCGCGCGCGCCCATGGACCTGGGGCTCGGGGCCGACCCAGGAATCGACCTCGGCCACGATATTCTGCCGACGACCCCGCCCGGCATGTTGGCCCGCGCGGTCGAGGACAACCCGCGCATTGTTTACTACGCGTTGCCGCACCGGACCGGGGACGGCATTTTGCCTGCGGACGCCGCGCTCCTGACCGCGCGACAGCAGGAGCTTGTACAGGCGGCCTCGTTCCACGGTTACGACCTGCGTCAAATGGGTTGGCAGTACCAGCAAGGCGTTTGTCCGGCAGCTGAGCCGAATGCCGAGCGGGCAGTTGGGGTACCCCCTGCGGATGACGGTGTAATTCTGCTTCACTTCATCCGGCGAGACAAGGGGAGGGATGCGGCATTTACAGCCGTTGTGCCGCGCGGGCAAGGCGAGCCGGTCCGCATCATTCCCGTCGCGCATAACAGTGTGGAAAGCGGCCCCGTGCTGCTGCGCTCGCACTCCGCGGGCGCGGCGACCGGCACAGCGCTTCCACCTTCAACTCTTTACAAGAACCTAGAGCCGACCGCGGGATGGATTGCCGCGTCGGCCTGCATCGCGGAGCTGGCCGGAGCCTACCCGCATATCCCCAATGAGCCTTATCTGAGCGAGGACATCGTGACCGCGCCTGCCCCGCAGCTGCGGCTCGGCTTGGATGGTGGGCGCGAAAGCATCTTCGCCGACCGGGTTGATGAGACTCACCTGATTGTGTGGGACGAGGCAATCTCGAATCACGGCAAGGTTCTGTCGGCGGGGCACGATGTGGTGAAACTCGCGCCGCGCCCGGTGACAAATCCTCCCGAGCCGCACACCCGTATGCTCGTCGATTTACCCGAGCCGAAAGGCCGCATCATGCCCGAGCCGCCTAGCCCGCTTGCCGGTTCAAAGCAGTAGGTTCGGCTGTCGAGCAATAGCAAGAATGTTCTTCCCTGAATTGCATTTTGTTTGCCAACTTACTTTGCGCCCCCGCATCTCACCCGCCAGAGCCGTCATTTTCCCCGTCGGAGATGCGCAAATGGGTGTCGAAACTTGGTTGTGGATCGGTGCCATCGGCATGCTGCTGGGCATGGTACCGCTGTACTTTGCCCTGGTAGCCAACAAGAGTGAGTATGACGAAGGCGACTACCTGTCGCACTTTTTTGTGCCGCTTACGGCCTTCACCTCCTACCTGGCCATGGCGCTCGGCGCAGCCGCCATGGTGACGAGCGTGGGCCGGGTTTACTACTACGGGCGCTATATTGATTGGTCCATCACCACGCCCTTGCTGCTGTACAGCCTGGTCACCTCAGGGCTGAAAGGCTCGCCCGGCGCGAAGCGGACGGCCTTGATTGTCGGCCTGCTGGGCACGGATGTGTACATGATTGTTACCGGTTTCCTTGCTGGACGCACCGACGACGCCCAACTTAAGTGGAGCTTCTACTTATGCAGCTGTATTGCATTCCTGGCCATCTTCGCACTGCTTTTCGGGCCTTTCAAAACGCTGACCGCGATGGGGCCTAACGGAGCTGATTACATGAAGAAGGCACCGATCCTATTCGGCTTGTGGGCCCTGTATCCGATCGTTTTCCTCCTCGGGCAGGAAGGCCTCCGCTCCTTCAGCGCTGTGTTCGACGCGTTCTCCTACACGGTGCTCGACCTGGTAACAAAGATTGCCTACGGACTGTGGGCCGTAAGCCTTGCGAAAAAGTCAGCCATGGCATCCGGCGACTACAGCCCGGTTGTGGCGCGCACCGCGGTGACCGCGCGTACCGCCAGCAGTTTGTAAGGAAAGTGACAACGGCGGCAGTCATCGGCGCGGGATTCGGGGGCATGGCGGCTGCCCTCCGGCTCCGCGCCGCCGGCTTTTCGGTCGATCTCTACGAAGCCCGAGGTGAGCTCGGCGGACGGGCCGGTGCGTATCGCCAAGCCGGCTACACTTTTGATGCGGGGCCGACCGTGATTACCGCGCCGTTTCTGTTCGATGAATTATGGGAGCTGTTCGGGCGTAAGCGCCCCGAGGCCGTTGAATTTCGCCCTCTCACCCCTTGGTACCGTATTCGCTTCGCGGATGGGCGCAGCTTCGATTACGGTGGGGCAGGGTTTACCACCGATGATTTGATCGACCGCGTGCGTGCTTTCTCGCCGGATGATGTCCCAGGCTACCGCCGTCTTCTGGAAAAAGTGGAGCGGATTTACCAGGTAGGTTTTGAAGAGCTGGGCGCGGTGCCGTTCCATTCGCCCTGGACCATGCTGGCGCTGCTGCCGCGCATGATCGCGCTGCGCAGCCATGAGTCGGTGTACCGCTTTGTCAGCCGCTACATCCGCGACGAGGCACTGCGGCGCGTGTTTTCATTCCAGCCTTTACTGGTCGGCGGCAATCCTTTCCACACCACCTCTATTTACTCGCTCATCCAGCACCTAGAGCGCAAGGATGGCGTGCTGTTCGCAATGGGCGGCACCGCGGCGCTGGTCGCGGCGCTCGGCCGTTTGATGGAGGACGTAGGCATTCGCGTCCATCTGCATTGCCCGGTGCGGCGCGTGTTGGTCGAGGACGGCCGAGCACGCGGGCTTGAACTTGAAAGCGGCGAGCACGTCCGAGCTGACGCGGTGATCGCCAATGCCGACGCCCCCGCGCTTTACCGTCGCCTCATCGGCCGCGAGCACCGCCGGAAGTGGACCGATCAGCGCATCCGGCAACAGAAGTTCTCGATGGGGCTCTTCGTGCTTTATCTCGGCGTGCGCCGCGAGTACCCGGAGCTGGCCCACCACACCATTCTCCTCGGCCGCCGCTACAAGGAATTGCTCAAGGAGATCTTCGACCACAAGCTGCTTTCAGACGACATCAGTTTGTACCTTCACGCGCCTACTCGGACCGACCCGACGCTCGCGCCCCCCGGATGCGAAAGCCTATACGCGCTCGTGCCCGTGCCCAACTTGGAGCGAAACAGCATCGACTGGTCGGTGGCTGGCCCGCGCCTGGCCGAGCATACCTTGGAGGTTCTGGAGCAGACGCTCTGCCCCGGTTTGCGTGGCGCGCTCGAAGTCCAATTCTTCGTCACGCCCGAGCACTTCCGCGATGAGCTACGCACCGAGCACGGCAGCGGCTTCTCGATCCAGCCTACGTTGGCGCAGTCAGCCTACTTTCGTTTTCACAACCGGTCAGAGGATGTACGCGGCTTGTACCTGGTCGGCGCGGGCACGCACCCCGGGGCCGGGCTGCCCGGTGTCCTGTGCTCGGCCAAGGTGCTGGAGCACTTCTTTCCAGAGATGCAGGCCCACGCATGAGCAACGCGCATCGAGTGCTGGCCCGCTCGGGGCGCACCTTCCACCTGGCCTCGCGCCTGCTGCCCGCGCGCATGCGGGACGAGGCCGCCGAGCTGTACGCCTTTTGCCGGCGCATGGACGACCTGGCCGACAACGGTGGCCCGGAAGGCAGGAAAGTGCTGGCCCGCGCGGTGTGCGCCCTGCGAGCGGACCCGCTTGGGCCGGACGCGGAAGAGGCGGGCTGGCCTATCGATTTGGAAGCCGAGCACCCGGGTATCGGCCAAGTCGCGCTGACTTTGACCCAAGCCCTGGCCGACGATGCAGGGCCGCGCCGTATTGCGACAGAAGAAGACCTGCTGGCCTATGCGTTCGGCGTCGCCGGTACTGTGGGGTTGATGATGTGCCGCATTCTCTGCGCGCCGCCGTCTGGCGTGCGGGCGGCCTCGCACCTTGGGATCGCGATGCAGTTGACGAATATTGCCCGCGATATCCGTGAGGATTGGGACCGGGACCGGGTGTATCTGCCCGCGAGCTGGATCGCGCCCGAGGCGGTGGGCGCGGCCTTGCGGGGCGGCCCGCCGGAGACCTTGGCAAGCGCGGTGCTCCGTTTGCTCAGTGCGGCTGACAGCTACTACAAAAGCGCCCCCTCGGGCATGCCCCGCCTCCCGCGGCGGGCGCTCTTGTAG
>CAXTUV010000273.1:0-3803 GCA_964247445.1 uncultured Acidobacteriaceae bacterium
TCGCTCGTGACTAAGAAGAAAGACCTGTTCGTGCAGACCCGCGAGGGGTACTACGGGGTGGGGACGCCGGAGAAGAAGGCAGCCCAGGGCGAGTAGACTGCGCAGGGGTACACATGGCAAAGACCTTGGTTTCCGTCGAAGAATACCTACACACTGCTTACGAGCCGGATGCCGAGTACGTGGACGGCGTCATCGAGGAGCGCTTCTTGGGAGAAGAGGGACACGGAGCCTGGCAGATTGCCCTCGGCTACTACTTCCACGGACGCCGGCGCGAGTTCGGCATTCGCGTGCGTTCCGAACAGCGCACCAAGATTGCCGAGCGCAAGTACCGCATTCCCGACATCGCCGTCATCGATGCAGCACTCCCCAAAGAGCCGGTCGCTCTGACCCCTTTCCTGATCGCCATTGAGATTCTCAGCCCCGAGGACCGGCTTTCCCGGCTGATCGTTCGGCTTGCCGATTTCGAAAGCATGGGCGTCCCGGCGATTTACGTCATTGACCCGGCAGATAACAGCTTGGTCCGGTTTAAGGAGGGCAGGCTCGAAAACGTAGACACGCTCCTGCTGCGGGACACGCCCATTCCCTTCGTGGACATCCTGGCCGACCTCGACTAGGGTCATGTTTTGTTATTGCTTTCACAAAAGGCCTGGGGCACCGCGCGATAAACTGGAGATGCCATGCCTACTAAGCAAGAACTTCTCCAGAACCCCATCCGCCAATACGACATCAAGCAGCACGACGTGGTTCCAATCGTCGAAGCCATGCAGTCGATGGCTTACAGCTCGCGCGACCTCGCCCGGGCGGCATCGATCTATGAGCGCATGCTGCGCGACCGCGAGTGCGGCGTTATCCTGTGCCTCGCCGGTTCGCTGATCTCAGCCGGCCTCCAGCAGATATTTATCGACCTGATCCGCAATAAGATGGTCGACGCCATCGTTTCCACCGGCGCGAATATTGTCGACCAGGACTTTTTTGAAGCGCTCGGCTTCCGCCACTACATCGCCGACGAGCTGTATAAGCAGGGCACGGAAGACGCCACCCTGCGCGAGCTGATGATCGACCGCATCTACGACACGCTGATCGACGAGGAAGAGCTGCGGATTTGCGACGAGACCTGCGAAAAGATCGCGAACTCACTCGCGCCGCGGCCCTACTCGTCGCGCGAGTTCATCCGCGTAATGGGCGCGTATCTCGAGCGCGAAGGCCGCACACCCAAGAACGGCAATCCGGACTCGATCGTTTATGCGGCGTACGAGCTGGATGTGCCGATCTTCGTGCCGGCGTTCTCGGACTGCTCGGCCGGCTTCGGCTTGGTCGCGCACCAGCACGCGCGCCAAGGCAAGCCGCACGTTTCGCTCGACTCGGCGAAAGACTTTTACGAGCTGACCCAGCTCAAGATTGCGAACCCCACCACCGGCCTTTTCATGATCGGCGGCGGTGTGCCGAAAAACTTTGCACAGGACATCGTGGTCGCGGCCGACATCCTCGGCATGGATGCGCCCATGCACAAGTACGCCATCCAAATTACGGTGGCGGATGTGCGCGACGGCGCGCTTTCTTCCTCGACTCTCAAGGAAGCGAGCTCCTGGGGCAAAGTCGATACAACCTACGAGCAGATGGTCTTTTCCGAAGCAACGCTCGCCGTGCCGCTCATCGCCGGCTATGCTTACGGCAAGCGGGCGTTTGAGGCTCGCGAGGGTAAGCGGTTCGCGCGTGTACTGGAGCCGGTGGCGGTTTAGTTCGCGGGAACTCCAGGTTGTTGATCCGGCACAGAATACCTTGTTGGGAGCGTCACCCGACGTTCCCACGGTACTCGTGCAGCTACAAACGTAAGCACACCTTTATTCCATCTGCCAAAAAGAAAGTGTTCAAAAAGGCGACTTTCCACTAGCCAATCGTCCTTCGCGGAGCTTATGTTCGGTGTCGTTCCGACGCTTTGGATGGGAGATGCCCGGCATCACCACTCCTTCGCTGTCAGGGAACCACGAAAGGCAAAGGGGAGTTCTCATCGTGTCGCTGTTTTTCCAGGTGTATAGCGGCTGTGCCCTGGCAGCTCTTGTCGGCTTTCTGGCTCTTTGTCAAGCAGCTGCTTTGCGGCAGCGCCATAGCCGGCCCAGCACCGAACAGGTTAACGGAAAACCCAGAATCGTTTCATAGTCCGATTTGCCTCCGCCTTCCCCGAAAGCCGCCGGTAAGGCGGCTTTTCTGCGCCCGGAAGGCATTGCTAGAAGATGTGGTGGTCTTCTTCGGCACCCGTCGCAGCCTCCACCAACGCCCGCATGCGCGCGACGGTTTCCCAGTTGTCGCGGCGGGTTTGCGCGGAAACAAAGGGCGGCAGGTCCATTGAAAGATGCTTCCCCAACGCCGCCGCTTGCGGTTCATACATCTTGCGCATTTCACTTAAGCGCGTCCAAGCGCCCGGGTCGCGTGAAACCCGCGTACCCGCTTGGCACAGCAGATCGTGGATGCGGCTGAACTGTTCGGGACTTAAGCGATCCGTGGGCGCGATTGCTGGGTGCAGGTCGAAGACTTGTGAGAGGTCCACTAAGGCGTGCCGCGCCATGGCAAAGGTAAGCTGCGCCTGCCGTGCCGGGCCGTCGCCCACCGCGGCAACGACCAGCGCGCACACATCAAGCACTGCGCACAGCCCGCCCAGCCAGCTCTGGTTGGTATGCTGCGAGCGGAAATAGCACAGCACCGGGTAAGAGATGTGGCTTTCAAGCAGCTCGGCAGCCCAGCGCTCCCACTCCTCAAGGAGCTTGGTCAGGGCTTCGCTGCCGCCCTCGAATGCATGCCGCCGCATCAACTCCGCGGCTGACGGCGGCGAGCCCGCGCGGGCGTCCAGGAGCGAGATGTTGACCTCGCGCCGGGAAAACGCGCTGTACAGCACTGGAAAGTAACCCAGCACCATCGCCACGAAGGCGAGCCCGAGCCCAGCCTCGAACACCAGCAGCTCACGCACAAGCCGCGATTGCGGAACCACATCGCCCAGGCCAAGAGTAAACAGCGTCGTTCCGCTGATGTATAGGTCCGAGCGGAAATCCGGGTGCTTGGTCAGCGGGTCCGACAAGGGCGAGCCCGCTGCCCAGGCCAGCAGCCCGAAGCCGAGCAGGAGGCAGCCGGCCCAGACCGCGATCAGCAAAACAAGCGAGAACGGGCCGTAGACAGAAAGCAGTGTTTCCTTGCGCCGCGGATTGCTCGCTAAGCCCGCCGCCAAACGCCAGGGCTGCCAAGTAAGCGTGTAGAACAAGCGCGTGATGCGGAACCTGCCCGTTGCCCGGCGCGGCAGGATAATGGTTTGAAACGCATCGAGCAGCACAAACAGGATGGCTCCAACCCCGGCAAGCGCGGCAAGGACGTGCATGCGGTCAAAGATGCGCCCGCGCGGGGTGAAGAAGCAAAGCGCGTAGGCTGGAGCCATGACGGAGCTGGGGCGGTTGCTTTTAGGTGCGGGACTGCTGCTTGCCATGCTGGGCGGCTTGCTGTTGCTTGCCGGCCGGTTCGGCTGGCCTCTGGGCCGCCTGCCGGGCGACTTGCACTGGCGCGGCAAACACACCGAGGTGTGGGTGCCGCTTGGGACTTCCCTGCTTGTGAGTTTGCTGCTTACCTTGGTGCTCTCGTTGCTGAGCCGGTTCCGGCGATAGACTGAACCACGTGAGCAGGCGCGGGCAAACATCGGGCAGTGAGGAGCAGCCCCAACTCGGTTTTCTGTTTGAGGAAACCGTGCTGGAAGTCACCATCGCACCACCTGCCCGGCCCAAGGCGCGCCGGGACACCCTACCCGCCTGGGCGCGGAAAGCGCT
>CAXTUV010000273.1:3828-4940 GCA_964247445.1 uncultured Acidobacteriaceae bacterium
CCACACATCCGCATACGCCGATTCCATATGCCCGCGCGCCAGGTGTTCCGCGTCGCAGAGCTGCTGACGCACCTGCGCGGGCATATGGAATCGGCGTATGCGGATGTGTGGGTGCGCGGCGAAATCTCAAACCTGCGCGCCGCACCCTCCGGCCACCTGTATTTCACGCTCAAGGACGATAGCGCCGCGCTCGCGGCGGTGATGTTCGCGAAGGAAGCCCGGAAGCTGCGGTTCACACCGGAGGACGGGCTTGAAGTCCTGTTAAACGGCCGGTTCTCGTTGTATGAAGCGCGTGGGCAGATCCAGCTTGTGGCCGAATACCTGGAGCCGGTGGGCGCGGGCTCGCTCCAGATCGCCTACGAGCAGCTTAAGAGAAAGCTGGAGGCTGAAGGGCTGTTCGCGATGGACCGCAAGCGGCCGCTGCCCCTGTACCCGCGCTGCGTGGGCATCATCACGTCGCCGGGCGGGGCGGTGATCCGCGACTTTCTCACCATGGTCGCAAGGCGTCACGCGGCGCTCGATGTGACGCTATACCCAGCGACAGTGCAGGGCGCGACGGCAGCGGAAGAGGTCGCTGCGGGTATCGCGTACTTCAACGCGGAGCGGTGCGTGGACGTGATCGTCGTCGCGCGGGGCGGAGGATCGCTTGAAGACCTGCAGCCGTTTAACAGCGAGCGGCTCGCGCGCGCCATCGCCAGCTCGGCGCTCCCTGTCGTATCGGCGGTCGGGCATGAGACGGATTTCACCATCGCCGATTTCGTCGCGGACCTCCGTGCGCCGACGCCCTCGGCTGCGGCGGAGATGATCACGGGCGCGCAGCACCGGGTCGGCGAGCATGTAGCCGCCTTGGCGGAGCGCGCGGGGCGGGCGGCCCAGCTTGCGGTCGCGCTCGCCCGGCAAAGGGTCGCCGGGCTGGGCGCGGAGGCCGGGTTCGGCCGCGTCCGCAATGCGCTCCAGCGCCGGGAGCAGCGCTTGGATGAGCTCGGCTTCCGCTTGGAGCGTACCGCCCTGCTGCGCTTGCGAATAGACAGGGATCGCTGCCAAGCTGCCCATGGCGCGCTGCTGCGCCAGGACGCGGCCCACCGGGTGCGGCTGATGCGCGAGCGCTGCGC
>CAXTUV010000274.1:0-1535 GCA_964247445.1 uncultured Acidobacteriaceae bacterium
GGCGGTTGCACCGGCCCGGCTACTTCGCGGCGCGTAGCCGTGTTGCGGAGGTGCGGTGCTCGCCGCCTCAAGATACAAAAGAGGATGCCGAGCATACGGTCTACATGGAGCGCGCGGCCGCCCTCCGGGTACAGGTATCGCTGGGAGACGATGAAGTCCCCGACAACCTCCGGGTGAACCTCCTGGAGGCCAGTGTCATGGGAGGCCGCCGGCAATGGAACCTGACCACCCAGAAGCAGACGCGTCGGGACGGGACGGTGACTTTTGAAAACCTGAGCCCGCGCAGTTATCTGGTGCAGGTTGGCGAGTCAGTCGACCCGGTCCCCTTTGAGGCCCTGCCCGGCGGTGTGCGCTCAGGCTACCCGCCCATATTTGCGCCGGGCACGGCGGACATGGCAGCCGCGAGCGTCTACCGGCTCAAACCCGGGCAGAGGGGCGAAGCGCGCGTCCGTATAGAGCGCAGCCTGTTCTACCCGGTTTCGGTTAAGATCCAAGCGGTGCCCGGGCAGATTTGGGTCGAGGGCAACGGCTACCGCCAGGGAGACTCCTCCGTACAGGACAAAGACAACTTGGCCACGCTGTATCTTCCAAACGGCGCATATGTACTTCACGGACAAATCGACGGAGAGCAGGCTGCCAGCGGCAGCCTGCCGTTTACGGTCGACGGAACCATGGTGAAGGAGCTGGCTTTGCCTCTCACGAAACCCGAGCGCCTCGTGGTGGAAACCGTGCTCGAAGGCCAAGATGCAAAGCCGGAAAGCAGCCTTCCCGTGCCGAATCTCTCATTGACGCCGGAATTGCCTTCTACCCTATCCGGGGGCAGTGGGCTCGAATATGACCAGAAAACGGGAGAGTACATGGTCAGCGGCGGTGCCCAGCCCGGACGCTATTGGGTGACGGCATACGTGTCGCCCGGCTACGCCGCCTCCCTCACCGGCGGCGGCGTCGACCTGCTGCACGAGCCGTTGACCGTGACCGAAGGGCTGGACACGACGGTGCGGGTCGGCATCCGCTTTGATACCGGCGCGGTTCGGCCTATCCGCGGAGGAGCGCTCAAAGGCCGTTCCTGCACGGTACATTTGCTGCCGCTCGGCAGGGGAGGGCAGGAGCTAATGTACAGCATGGACGAGGGACCGGACCACGGCTCATTCGCGTTCAGCAACTTAGCTCCGGGTGAGTATCTTTTGGTCGCGACACCCTCGTTTGATTCGATCCCGTACCGCGAGCCAGGCGTGCTGAAGCAGCTGAAGGGGGTGCGGGTGAAGGTAGCGGCGGGCGAAACAGCAGACGCTGTGCTCATGGTGCTGGACGATGATGCGACTGATTTTTAACGTACTTCTGTGGCTTTGGGTGCTGCCCGGTTCGGCGATGTTTGCACAGGGGAACGATGCCGTAAGCGGCCGCATTGTTGACGGCGTAAGCGGCAAGCCTCTCGCACGCGCAACGGTCAGCTTGTCCCTACCGCCGATGTCCGGCGTACAAACGCAGCCCGCGAGCATTGCGGTTGTTACGACAGATGCGAACGGGGCATTTAT
>CAXTUV010000274.1:1545-4936 GCA_964247445.1 uncultured Acidobacteriaceae bacterium
GCGCTCCGGGTCCGTCCCAGCTCAGCGCATCGCGCCGCGGGGACCTGCCCTCGCTGTACCTGGAACATACCGGCTTCTTCGCGGGCCTGGTAGTCGGGCCTGGAAAGTCGGGTGTGCGCGGCCTGCGCTTCGGACTCCTGCCATCCAGCATCGTTCGCGGCACCGTGCAGGATTCGTCCGGCGACCCGGTCGGGTCCGGTACGGTCAACCTGTACGGAAAATCGACAGACGGGTCCGGCGAGGTGCGGGTACAGCGGACAGCGTCCTTGCAGGCTGATGATTCGGAGTACGAGTTTGACGATCTTCCGCCTGGCGATTATCAGCTTACCGTTTATGCAATGCCTTGGTTTGCGAAGCCCCCAGAGCCGGGAAGCTCCCAAAGCGCATTGGACCTATCCTATCCGGTGACTTACTTTGAGAATGCCCTGAACGGATCAGAAGCGCGAGTGATTTCCGTGCGGGCGGGCGAAACCGCTTCTGCGAACTTCAGCTTGCATGCCGTTCCCTCGACGCACCTTTCTATCAGGATCAGAGCACCAACGACCACGAACAAGGTCTACTATCTTCCCTCCCTAAGCGTGTCACCATACGGTGAGCTCTTATACATACAAGCCGACTCAGTAACGACACAGACAGGGCCGGATGGAAAGCAGGATATGATCTTTTCCGTCGCGCCCGGCTCTTATAGAGTTCAGGACGGCGGATCGGCCACAACTGTGGATGCATCCTCGGACGTCAGTTTAGAAGTGGACTCGACTCTTCCTACCATTTCCGTGACAGGAAAGATCGCCATGGCGGACGGCCAACCCTTGCCGCCGAAGCTGACCTTGCAGCTGCTTCGGCGGCAAGACGGGCAAAGAAGTTTTCCCACCGGACCTGGGTCTGTGAATCAAGACCAAGACCTTTCCGCACTCCTCCGAGAAAACGGCACTTTTGCCTTGAAAGCTCCCCAAGACAGCAGCTATACCCTCTTCGTCAAAGGCGCGGGAAGCTATCTGGTCATGGGCGCGGCGGCGAGTGGAGGGGAGGCCACCGCAAACGATCTGCACATCGGACAAAAACCAATCACCCTTGCGGCAACCATTGCACCGGCCGAAAGCAGCATCTCTGGGCTTGCGATGAAGAAGGGCCAACCTGAAGCAGGTGCGGTCCTTCTGCTTGTCCCGGACGACGCTGCGGCTGAATCCCTATACCGCGAAGACGAAACAAATTCAGACGGAAGCTGGCATGTCACCGGCGTCGCGGCAGGCCGCTACCGAGCCGTTGCCATCCGGGATGGATGGGACCTGGCCTGGAAGCAGCCTGGGGTGCTTGCAAAATATTTGCAGGCGGGCGGCATCGCTTTGACAGTGGACGGCCGCTCACCCGTGATGCTGGAACAACCGCTCCAGGCACTCGACCGCTGAACTACTCCTGCTGCGGTTCCGGTTCTGCGCCTTCCGTGCCCGGCGTGGGACCGTTCGCGGCGAGGGCGGCCTGCATCTCTTCCCGGCGCTTTTCCCGGGCGGCGACGCGCTTTTGGCGCTTTTCGTCCAGTACCTGCTCGGCACCAAGCAGCTCGATCAGCGCGGTTTCGCCGCCGTCGCCCTTGCGGAAGCCGGTGCGGACGATGCGCAGGTAGCCGCCCTGGCGGTCGCCGTAGCGGGGCCCGACCGTGTCGAACAGCCGGGTGACTGACTCGCGCGTCATCATCCAGGCCAGCGCTTGCCGGCGCGCGTGGAGATCGCCGCGCTTGGCGAGCGTGATCATCTTTTCCACGTGCGGGCGGACGGCCTTAGCCTTGGTCACCGTGGTCTCGACCCGGTCTTCCATCAGGATCGACGTAGTGAGATTGCGCAGGAGCGCGCGGCGGTGCGGGGTCTTGCGTCCGAGTTTGAAGCCTGCTTTGCGATGGCGCATGATCTGGTCTCTCTTTAGTGCAAACTTGGGTGGTGCTTTGCTCTGTGTTGCAGAGTGTCAGGCAAGTGGTCGCCGGCGAACAGCAGATCCTTCGCTTCGCTCAGGATGACACCGGATGAATGCGCTGCGATACCAGCCGAATCGGGTAAGGGTGGAGAAAGGTTTTACCCCCCACCCTAACCCCTACACCCTGCCGTTAGAAGTTCTCCGGCTCCTGGTACTGCAGGTCCGACTCGTCGTCGAGCAGGTCATCCTCGTCGTCCTCGAACCGCGTGTACTGGCTCGACGCGAGCTGCTGCGATGGCAGCACGGAGGTCGGACCCGGGACGGCATTGCCCTGGTCGTCGATCTTCATGCCGAGCGAAAGCCCCATCTGCGCGAGGATTTCCTTGATCTCGTTCAGGGATTTCCGGCCGAAGTTCTTGGTCTTCAGCATCTCGGCTTCTGTCTTTTGCACCAGCTCGCCGATGGTCTGAATATTCGCGTTCTTCAGGCAGTTGTAGGACCGGACGCTCAGCTCCAGCTCTTCGACCGAGCGGTTCAGGTTGTCGTTGCGGAGCAGCCCGCCGCGATCATCCAAACGCCCGTCAAGCTCAATCTCTTCCTCGAAGTTGATGAAGATGCTCATATGGTCCTTGAGCAGCTTCGCCGCGAGGCCGACCGCGTCCGCCGGGACCACAGACCCGTTCGTCCACACTTCGAGCGTCAGCTTGTCGTAATCGGTGATCTGGCCTAGACGCGCCGCTTCGACCGCGTAGTTCACCTTGCGGACCGGCGAGTGGACCGAGTCGATCGGCATGAAACCGAGGCCCAGGTCGCCGTCGAAGTTGCGGTCGGCGGAGATGTAGCCGCGCCCACGCTTCAAGCGCATCTCCATGTCGAGCTTGCCGCCCTCGCTTACCGTCGCGATGTAGACGTCCTTGTCAAGAATCTCAACATCACCGTCGGCCTCGATCATGCCGGAGGTCACGACGCCGGGCTCATCGACGCGCAGGTAGAGGGCTTTGGGGCCGTCGCCGTTGAGCTTAAACGGGATCTGCTTCAGGTTGAGGATGATGTCGGTCGCATCCTCGACCACGCCGGTGATGGACTGGAACTCGTGCAGCACGCCCTCGATCTTGATGGCGGTGACAGCCGCGCCCTCGATCGAGCTCAGCAGTGTGCGGCGCAGCGAGTTGCCGATGGTGGTGCCGAAGCCGCGCTCAAACGGCTGCGCGCTGAACTTCCCGTAGCGGTCGGTCAGGGTTTCAGTATCAACTTGGAGGCGCTTGGGGCGCTGAAAACCTCTCCACAACATAGGTGCTTCTCCTTGTGCGCGCCGTCGCGAAGCATTCTGCGGCGGTCCGCGCTCTTACAACACTTAGAAGTCGAACGGCTCGATCATGCTTACTTCGAGTACAGTTCGACGATCAGCTGCTCATTGACCGGCAGCTGAATGTCCTGGCGCGTCGGCAGCGCGATGATCTTGCCCGCGAGCTCGGCAGCGTCCATT
>CAXTUV010000275.1:0-2207 GCA_964247445.1 uncultured Acidobacteriaceae bacterium
GCCTGCAACCGTGAAGCAGGGTGAACCGGCTTGGTTGGACCCAAAGTACACTTCGCCACCTAAATGCCCGTGCCGGCACCGCACCGCCGACATCCTAAGCCGCGCACATTCGCCAGGAGAGCCCTATGACCACCCAGGTTCGATACCACGCGATCCGTCCGGAAAATCCAGCGTCCTTTGCTTCCATGACACCCTGGGGCAAGTGGGTCTTTATTCTGCTGATCGGCTCGGCTTTCGGCCGTACCTTTTACTACATCGGCGTGCCTCAGGCCAAGGTCTTTCTCGGGGAAATCACGCTGGCGTGCTTCATGCTGCTGCGCCCCCGCGTGCTCCTCGACAACTGGTTCCGCGCCATCACCGAGCGCAGCCCCTTGACGCCGTTTGCCGTTCTGCTCTTCTTCTCGGTGCTGTACGGTGCCGCCGAGGTCGGCTTGGGCCTGTCCGCCGGATACCCGGTCCTGATCGCGCTGCAAAACGTGGTCTTCAATCTTTATCCCGTGTACTTCTTCCTGGGTTTGTGGGTCGGTGCCGAGCACCCCACCATGCTCCAAAAAACCATCCGCTGGTGGGGCTTTCTGCTGGCCGTCTATGGGCCGCTGTACACGGTGGTGCTGAACAAAATCCGCCTCGCCTACCCGGGCGCGCCCGAGGTTCCCTTGTTTCCGCAGCCCGGCGGCGGCGGCATTATCATGCTGGGGCTGCTTGCCCTGGAGCGCCGC
Organism: uncultured Acidobacteriaceae bacterium; assembly: GCA_964247445.1. Taxonomy (GTDB): domain Bacteria; phylum Acidobacteriota; class Terriglobia; order Terriglobales; family Acidobacteriaceae; genus EB88. Next base: position 720 of record CAXTUV010000275.1, read on the forward strand.
CCCGGCCGCTTTTGGCCCCTGATGGTGTTTGCCGCCACCCTTCTGCTCGCGACCCAAGTACGGGCGGAGTGGCTGGGCACCATTGTCGCCTTTGTGATTTGGGGCTTGCTGGAGCGCAAGATCGGCAGGGTGGCGCAGGCGTTCGGCTTGATCGCGGCGCTGCTTCTGGTAGGGTATGTCACCGATTTCAGTCTTCCCGGTGCCGCCGAGCGCGGCGGCTCCGTGTCAAGCCGGGAAATCGTCGCTCGAGCGGTGTCCTCGGTCGATCCGGAGCTGGCGCAGGACCTGACCGCCTCCAAGAACACGGGCTTCTACGCGGGTACCATCTCCTGGCGCACCCACTGGTGGGCCGCGATTTGGGATTCGGTTTCGCCCGACTACGGGCTGGACCGCGCCCTGCTCGGCAACGGCTATGGATTTCCGCTCAAGGATCTTGTGCCGTACACCCGACACCTCAATATCCGCACGCCCCACAATATCTTCTATTACGCGCTCGGCTACACAGGTTGGATCGGGGTCGTGCTGTTTTTCGGTCTCCAAGCGGCACTGTTCGGTCTGCTGTGGCGGGTCTACCGGCTTACCGGACAGTCGTTCGGCATCGCGGTGCTTGTGATGACGCTTTTGACCGCGTTTTTCGGCAACTCCTATGAGTCGCCTACCGGCGCGATCCCTTTTTATCTGCTGATGGGCTTGGTGATCGGACCCGCGCTCTGCCGCCGCACCGTGGTGCTCTCCGCGCCCGGGCGAGGAGAGCCGTCCGTCGCGCCGCTGCTCGCCGGCAGCATTCCTACGTACTGAGGCGCTCCGTCCATGCATACTCGATCCGCTGCCTTCCTTCTCGCCGGCACCGCTTTGCTTGCCTCCGCTCCTGCGCCCGCGGCCATCATCAGCGTCAAGCCCAAGGGCGGGAGCGCCGACGACACGCCGGCGGTCAATCGTGCCATCGCGCGCAGCCGCCCCGGCGACACCATTCAGTTCGCGCCGGGTACGTACCGGCTTGCCTACCCCGCGCTCACCCTCGAGCCGGACCGCGTCTACCAAGGAAGCACGGAAGGCGAGTCGGTGCTGCTCGGCACGGGCGGCTATTCCTTGGCGTCCAGCCGCTACAATTTGGCGATCGGCATCACCCTGCGCAGGCTGATTTTCGACGGCGCGGGCGTGCGGTTCGACGGCAAGGAGGTCCCGGCCCGGGGGATCTCGGTCTCCGAGTGCACCTTCCGCAATATTGTGACCGACAACCAAAACTGGACCACGCACATGGGCGTCTTTCTCGCCTCGGGCGCGGAAGGTTCGCACTTCGACCACAACCGGTTTACCAACATTTTTACCGGCGGCACGTATGGGCTCGAGGACGCGGACGCCACCGGCATTTTCGGCTACGGCCTGGCTCGCACCACCATCACGGATAACATCTTCGACTCGGTCAATGAAGGGGTGCATATCTTCTTCGACCGCACCGACGGCGCGGATGTTACCGTGGCGCGCAAC
>CAXTUV010000275.1:2225-4928 GCA_964247445.1 uncultured Acidobacteriaceae bacterium
TTCAGCACGAGCATACCGACGGCTTGGTGATTCGGGATAACTTCGTCACCGACCCGCTCAACCCGTATTGGCTGACTTACGGCATTTCCGTCGCGGCAAGCTCGACCGGCAAGGGCATCCTGGTGGAAGGCAATACGGTGGTTGCCAATACCCCGCTTGACTTCTCCAAGGCTTCCAAGAACTACTACCCCTACGGATTGGAAGTGTGGGGAACCAGTACGGTGGTCGCGCGCAACCGCGTGATCGGCTTGTGGGGCGTGGGCATTGGGGTGGGCGCGGCGCGCAACATGCGCATTGAGGGCGACCTGATCTGCGGCAAGGTGGCCACCGGCGGAAAAGCAATCGATCAGTATTACGGACCGCAGCCGGGGACCGTGCTTGCCGGCAATGTGATTACCGCCGCGTGCCCGGCGGAAGCAGCGGCGCTGATGACCGGAACTAAGTAAAGCACAAGTTTTTCCGCCTGCTTCATTCGTCATACCAGACAAGGTTACTTACTCAGGTTACCCCGCTGCGGGCGCGGTGTCGCAAGTTGACGCAGCATTTTGTCGTAGCTTCGTCGTACCCGGGGTGCTACTATTCCCTCGTCAGCACACAACCGAGGCTGTAGGAAATAACACGGTCTGTGACCGAGACTGCGTGAGCTTTTATCAAAACGCGGCTGCTGAGAACAAAGGCTGTACTTTTTCCCTCGTGCGCCGGCACACCGCGCACAATCTGCTTGTTCGGAGTCGTGGATGCACTTGCATGCGCAGTTCACCGATCGATCCACTGAGTGGTACGCCTTCCGCGTCCGGTCCCGCCATGAAAAGCGGGTGGCTTCCCTGCTCCGCGGCAAGGGCTACGATGAATTCCTTCCCTTGAGCCGGTCGGAGCGCAGGTGGTCGGACCGCTCCGTCGAGTTGGAGCTTCCCCTGTTTCCCGGGTATGTCTTCTGCGACATCGAACGCGGGGATATCGCGCGGGTCCGCGCCACCGCCGGGATCGTGGATGTGGTGCGCGCCGGGGCCCTGCCCCTGCCCGCCAGCCGCCCGGAGATCGAGCAGCTGCGCTCGGCCGCCGCGTCCGGGCTCGGGATGGAAAGCTGCCCGGAGTACGTCGACTCCCGTCTGAGCGGGCGGGTCCGCATCGCCCGCGGACCTCTCGCGGGTCGGGAAGGCGTGGTGCGCGAGCACCGGGGCCGCGAGCGCCTGGTGCTCTCGGTCGATCTGCTCCAGCGCTCCGTTTTTGTAGAGCTCGATCCGTCCGCCGTGGCCCCGTGTTCCGAGGCCGCCGCGCTGCCGAACTAGCGCTACCTGTTTTTCTCCAAAAAGGAGTTCCTCCCATGGCCTTTGTGCCCCGTTCGCGCTTTGTCGCCGCAGCCGGACTGCTGCTCTTCGCCCCTTTCCCGACGTGGGCCCAGGTCCAAGCTCCCACCCAGGGGCCCGCGCCCGCGCCGGGGCATGCACCCGCGCTTCCACTTCCAGTTCCAGGAGCTCCGGCCGACGCGGCCGCAGCGACACCGAACCCATCGCCGGCTGCGGTCCCGTCCGCGCTCGCCACGTCCGCAGCGCCGGCTGACCAGGGCGCGTATGTGCTCGGCGTGGGCGACGCGCTCACGGTTCGCGTTTTCGGCGCGGATGATTTCGGCGAAAAACCGGTCACGGTGGAACCGGACGGAACCGCGGCCCTGCCCTTGGTCGGCCCCGTGCCGGCGTCGGGGCTTTCGGTCCGGCAGTTCGAGGCCTCGCTCGCCGGGCTTTACAAGCGCTACTTCAAGGATCCGGAAGTCACGGTCGCGGTCACGGACTACCGTTCCGAGCCGGTGACCATCCTGGGGGCGGTCAACAACCCCAATGTGATCGAGCTGCGCGGCCCCACCCGCCTGATGCAGGCCATCTCGCTTGCCGGCGGGCTCCGCGCGGACGCGGGCAGCCGCATCGTGGTAACGCGGCCGCCCGCGCCCGCGCCGGGGGGGGCGTCGAACGGCAACCGCGACGCGCACTTCCTTTCCAAGGAGGTCGACCTTGGCAAGATCATCGACGGCACGGACCCGGCGGCGAACGTTCTGGTGCAAAAGGATGATGTGATCACCGTGCCCAAGGCCAAGCTGGTGTATGTCGTGGGTTCGGTGAATAAGCCGGGCGGCTATGTCCTTGATGGGCACGCCAACACCCTGAGCGTGCTCCGGGTGCTTGCGCTGGCCGGCGGCGTGAGCTCGACCGCGTCCACCAAGAAGGCCCGGCTCTTGAGCGACGCGCCCGGCGGAGACGGCGACCAAACCCACGTCGAAGCAACCATCAACCTGGACAAGATCCTGGCCAGCAAAAGCCCCGACGTTTCCCTCCACGCCGACGACATCCTGTTCGTGCCCAGCTCGACCGGTAAGAAAGTCGGCCTGCGCGCGCTGGAAGCCGCCGCCAATGCCGGCACTGGGCTGGCCATCTACCGCTGACATTGCTGCTCCACTTTTCGCCCGCGACCCCAAGGAGGCGTGACCTATGCAGTCCCCGCTCACACCCGTAAAGCACCAAGCCGTTGAAATTCTCGAGCCCGCGCTCCCCGCCCCCGGCGGCGGCCCGCCGGCTTCTTCCGCCGTGTACGGCGTACGCGAGGAGGCCATTGCCTACCGCGCGCTCCTCCGCCGCCACCACCGCGCGGTTTTCTTGATCTTTTTGGCCGCGCTGCTGGCCGGAGGGCTGTACGCGGTGCTGGCACCCAAGC
>CAXTUV010000276.1:0-1907 GCA_964247445.1 uncultured Acidobacteriaceae bacterium
CGGCGTGTATGTCGATTTCCACTGACGGATGGCCGAACCAAATGGCGGCTGTCGGCTTCGCGCAGCATCGAGAGAAGTTCGGAAGCTATCTGAGCGCGATGAACTTTTCCGATCCCGGCGCTCTGCACTCATCGAACTTCATCTTTTCCGGCGTGCCGGTCGGGGCTTCCAAGCTGCTGCCGGGCGAGAGCTATCTGCCGCAGGTAGTGGTGGCGAATTTTGCCGACGCGCCGCGCACGGTCGATGTCACCTTCGCCACGACCACCGGCGAGACCAGCCGAGCAAAACAGGTTGCGAGTTTTTCGATGCCGCCCAACTCGAGCCGGCTTGTGAGCCTGCCCGAGCTGCTGGGCAATGCGGATTGGCAGAACTCTTTCACGGTGCGTTCCGACGGGCAGCCCGGAGAGGTCGTCGCGAAGATGACGTTCAAGGCGGCGGGCCCGCTGCCGAGCATCGAGCTGCTGGCCAAGGATGAGCAGCACTGGCAAAACTTCGGGGACCATCCGTGGTCCGTCGAGAACGGCACGAAGTCGACCCTGCTGCTTTACAACCATGATTCATCTACAAGAACGGTGACGGTCAGAGTCGGCTCAGGCACGAGCGTATGGCTGAAGCTGTACACGCTGCAGCCGAACGAGACAAAAGCAATCACAGTCAATGAGCTGATCGAGAACAGTGTCCTTGACGAAAAAGGACGCAAGCTCAGCACGGCTGCACGTAATGGAGAGGCGGCGTGGTGGGCTCCCAGCGCTGGAGCAGCCAAGGTAAGCGGGCGATTGGTGCAGCTGGCCGCAGACGGAACTTCGGCCCGCAGTTTCAGCTGCTACGCCGGTTCGGGCCTGTGCGCTCTCACGGTGGCACCGAACCCGCTTTCGCTCCTTGTTAGCACAACGGGTACGCAGCAGGCGGTCGAGCAGTACTGTACTTATCCCGGACCGCCGAACGGCTGTCCAAATAACGGACAGTACACGCCGATGACAACAGCCTTAAACTGGAGCTGGAGGTCAGGGAACAGCAGCATTGCTTCCGTAGCGGGCGGCGGAGCGGCAGAGTCTACCTGGCAAGGTGTGGCGATCGGAGACACAAGCTCGTCGCTGGACGCCACAGTTCAGAATAATTCTCGCAATACCTGCCATACAAACGGCACCGTGACAGTACACAAGCCGGCTTATATAAAGGTGGTTACAGATTCAACAACACCGAGAGCATGTTCCATAGGCGGTACCATGGCAAGATACCTAACCTATAGCATCAAAAGTGAAAACGACGCATCTTTTACCGCAGCCTTCAAGATACGGGAAACCGTTCCACCAAACACTACATCCACCTGTGATGGCGGCCATGTTGATAACAATGCATCTTGCATAGTCATTTCAGGAGGCAGCATCACCGATAGATTGTCAAATAACTGTCCCACCTCTCAAGCGCTTGCTGCCGAATGCGGTTACACATATTCCGATCAGCAATGGCACTGGTGTACCCCGCAAGGGTCGGAAGTAAACTTGGGTGATGTCGGAATAGACATCGTACACAACAATTCCATTTCAGTCGGCGGAAATACTACTGCATTACCTCAAGATGCTACCTTTCCTCACGATAAGCCATAATCATGCGACGGATCACTATCCTGCTTTCCCTAATGGCATTGCTTATTTGCCTCATCAGTATGGTGCCGAGTAAGCTCAAGGCTCTGGCGGACGGCACAACGATCATTGAAGGCACGGTCTCCTACATGGACGGAAAACCCGTAAGCGGTGCCACCGTGGATATAAGGATTTTTGCGGCTTTCGAGGGAATCGCTCCTCTAGCCGCGAAAACGGATGCGCTCGGTCATTACAAGCTGGTTTATCCTTCGTGGGGAGAAGGTTTCATTTCGGCCAGCAAGCCCGAGGAAGGTTACCCTGATC
>CAXTUV010000276.1:1917-2588 GCA_964247445.1 uncultured Acidobacteriaceae bacterium
TTGCTTTACGATCTGCGAAGCTTCTTGAAGCTCGTGGATTTGAAGCCTGGAATGCTCTTGAAGGAAGTCAATCTGCAGCTGGGTGAGCCGGTGCCTGTCGTTCAGTTCCATGCTCAGGATGCAGCGAGCGGGACAGACATTCTCAATGCCATTCTAAATGTGCATTGGACGGATGACGAAAATATGTTCCTAAGAAGCAACATTCCTGACACCGGCCTTACGCTGCTCATCCCAAAACATCCCACCCTGCTGACCATTTCGGCTCCAGGCTATCAAGACTGGCGATGGCAGAATCCCGGCAACGCCGAGCTGTTGCAACAACAAAAGCAAAACCCTGGAAAGCCGACCATCGAGCAAGCCCTCGCGACACAAATCCCCTATGCTCCGAAATAAGCTGGACAGCATAAGCGATTCCTACGCCTTCCCCAGCTCCCGCATCGCCGTCTGCAAGTCCGCCCAGGCCTCTTTTTTTTGCCGGGGATCGCGCAGCAGGTAGGCCGGGTGGTAGGTCACGATCACCTTAGCCCCGTAAGCGGGATGGACGCGGCCACGTAGGGCGCTCAGGGGGCTGCGCGCGCCGAGCAGCCAGGTCGCGGCCGTCGAGCCCAGCGCGACGATGACCCGGGGGCGCACCACGCCGATCTGGTCGAGCAGGAACGGGGTGCAGGTGG
>CAXTUV010000276.1:2598-4927 GCA_964247445.1 uncultured Acidobacteriaceae bacterium
ATGTTCGCGATGTAGACCTGCTCCCGGCTTAGGCCCATGGCGGCGATCATGTTGTTCAGCAGCTGCCCGGCCTTGCCGACGAACGGCAGGCCGGACGCATCCTCATCGGCTCCCGGCCCTTCACCGACGAACAAGAGGTCCGCGTCCGGGTCGCCGTCGCCGAATACGATCGTGTGCCGGCCCGTGAATGCAAGCGGGCAGCGGGTGCAATCGCCGATGTGCGCACGGATGCGCGCGAGCGCCCCGGGCTTTTGCTCCGGAGAGGGCGCTTCGCCCGGGAAGGCAAGCGGCGGCGGCACGGGCTGCGGAAGACGTTTACGCATGGGGACTGCCGGCTCGGCATGGACGGGGGATGGTTCGCTGGGCTCCCCGTGCCCGTGTATTTCGGTTACCGCAGGCTCGCTTGCCTGCACCTCCGAAGAAAGCTCCGACATGGGGTGGACCTTGCCAGCTCCCGTGCTTACGCGCCGGTACAGGTCGTGGATGCCCATGTCGCGCAGGAATGCGATTTGAGCGCGCAATGCATCGAGGGCTTCGGGCGGCAGCGAAGGCATGCGTGAGTCTTGGTTCAGCGCTCCGTCGGCAGAGGCTCGTCGAATTCGGCGATCACGCGCTCCGGCCGGCGCAGACGGGCGACCTCATCCAGGATGCAACCGGCCAGTTCGCGCTTGTGCATGGCCGGGAGATCGACCGCGGTTGTCCGGGTGAGAAACGTTGCCGCGTTATGGTCGGCGTCAAAGCCCAAACCGGGGCGCGACACGTCATTGAGCACGATCGCGTCCGCGCCCTTGCGAACAAGCTTGGCGCGTCCGCTTCCAAGAGCCTCCTCCGCGCTCGCTGTTTCTGCGGCAAAGCCGACCAGCAAGGTGCCGGGCCGGCGTTGAGCGGCCAGCAACGCCAAGATGTCTTCTGTCGGTTCCAGTTCGAGTGTAAGCATTCCGCTGCGACGAAGTTTAGTGTCCGATGGTGCTGCCGGGCGGTAGTCCGCGACCGCCGCGGCCATGATGAACAGGTCGGCTTCGGGCAGCAGGCGTAGCGCAACAGCCTGCATCTGCGCCGCTGTGACCGCCGGCACAAGCTCGCAGCCGGGAGGGGGCCGCAGGGCGGTCGGTGCGGAAATCAGGAACACCCGCGCGCCCCGGCGCGCGGCAGCCTCGGCAAGCGCGTAGCCCATCTTGCCGGAGGAGCGATTACCGAGGAAGCGAACGGGATCGAGAGCTTCCCGTGTGCCCCCCGCCGTGACCACCACGGTTTGCCCGGCCAACGACTCACTGCGTTGCAAGGCTTGCAGCGTCGCCTCCACAATGGTGGGGATTTCCGCGAGGCGACCCGGCCCAGTCATGCCGCAGGCCAGCGCGCCAGCGCCGGGCTGAATCACGACCGCGCCCCGCTCTTCCAAGAGGGCCAGATTCGCTTGCACGGCCGGATGCTCCCACATCCGAACATTCATCGCAGGCGCGAGGAGAACAGGCACCGTCGTGGCCAGATACAAGGTAGAAAGAAAATCGCTCCCGTCGCCATGCGCGAGCCGAGCCAGCACGCTCGCGGAAGCCGGTGCAACGAGGAGCGCGGCGGTGTTTTGCGCGAGCTCGATGTGCTCCATGGCTGGAGAGTCGCCCGCAGCCTCTTCCGCAACCTGCTCGGCCCACAAGCTTGTGATCACGCGACGGCCGGTGAGCGCAGCAAAAGTGAGCGGCTGAATAAACCGCTGCGCACCTTCCGTCATGACAACCTGGACTTCCAGGGCTTTCGCCTGGAGCGCGCGGACGAGTTCAGCTGCCTTATATGCCGCAATCCCGCCGGTTACGCCGAGGGTGACCTTCATGAGGCTGCAATCCTCCCGTTCACACTCCGATTGTAAATGCCGGATCTCGGAGGAAATGTGGGCCTAAATTGGAAAGGCAGCCTCAGATAGAGGGCGGCTTACAGGGCAAAGCGCGGGATTTCCGGCGCATCAAAACCCGGCTTGACCACCGGGGTGTCATGCCGCACATGCTGAACGAGCCCGGCTGAAATCTCATGCTGGGCAATTTTGGAGGCTTTGGAAGACGGCGTGGCAACCAGCGGACTGGATCCATTCTGTAGTTGGCGGGCGCGTCGCGCGGCGACGATAACGTAGCGAAAGTTGCTGTCGAACTCGTGCTCAAGCTTCATGTACTGACCTCGGAAAATGGGTGGGGCGCGAGCCCGAAGGCCGCGAGAACCGGTTGAAGACGCTGCCGGATGCCTTCCTGTCCTAATACAATCGCGAGCGCGGCTGAACGTTCTTACTCCGCCGAGAGTTGGGGTGCTGCTGCCCGGCGCAGGCGTTCTACGGCTACAAGTGCTG
>CAXTUV010000277.1:0-4926 GCA_964247445.1 uncultured Acidobacteriaceae bacterium
GCCTCCTTCAGGCTCCTCGCCCTTACCCTTTTTCGCGACTTCAGGCTCCCCGGTCACGGCCGCCTCGGCTTCGAGCGTCGCGACATCTTCCTTCACCTGCGCCAGAGTCGCTACCGTCGTTTCTTCATCCGTGATGAACCGGAACTTGCCCCCGTGCGGCAGGTCGGCGACCCGGATGGCCCCGCCTAGCTTCAACTCGGTCACATCCACGTCGATAGAGGCCGGGATGTCGCCCGGCAGGCACTCAATCTCCACTTCGCGCAGGACTTGGTCCAGAACGCCGCCCTCGACGCGCACCCCGTATGCCGTACCGACCAGCGACACCGGCACCTCGGCTCGCATGGCCTTGTCGAGCGCGATCCGCTTCAGGTCAACATGAATGAGCTTGTCCTTGATTGGCTCAAACTGCCAATCGACGATCATGGCCTTAGCCTTTGCGCCTGCCACGTCAAGGTCGAAAATCGTGTTGTGGCCCGACTCTGAGTGCAAAATCTTGAGCATCTGCTTGGGGTCCAGCTCGACCGCCACCGCGGGCTCCGCCGCTCCGTAGACCACGCCCGGCAGCCTGCCGGCCGCGCGCACCCGCCGCGCCGCGTTCTTATTGAACTTGCCTTCGCGCACCGTCGCGCTGACTGCTTCCGTCCCTGCCATTTCCTTTTCCTTTCGGGCACAGTCGCCTGCTCCCTTTGGCTCGGCGCGATCGAGCTGCGCCGAGGTATGCCGGTCGAGCCGGCGTGATCGGTAAGCCTCAGCTGAACAGCGAGCTGACGCTGGTTTCCATGTGGATGCTTTCAATTGCCGAGCCGAGCAGCCCCGCTACCGAGCGCACCTTGACCTTGCCCGTTGCCCGCGCCTGTTCTGAAAGCGGGATTGAATCGCTGACCACAAGCTCCTTCAGCCGCGAAGCCTTCAAGTAGTCGCATGCCGGCCCTGAAAGCACGGCATGCGAGGCGCAGCTGTACACCTCCGTCGCGCCTTGCTCGAGCAGCGCGTCGACGGTTTTCACAAGAGTTCCCGCCGTGTCGACGATGTCGTCGATGATGAGGCAGGTGCGCCCGCGCACGTCGCCAATGACGTTCATCACGGCGGACACGTTGATATCGGTACGGCGTTTGTCCACGATCGCAAGCGGGGCTTCCATCCGGGTCGCGAAGAAGCGCGCCCGCTCCACGCCGCCAGCGTCAGGGGAAACCACGGTGAGATTGGGCAGCGCCAGCTCCTTGAAGTAGGAAACCATGACGGGCGAGGCGAACAGGTGATCGACCGGAATGTTGAAGAAGCCCTGGATTTGCGCTGCGTGCAAGTCCATGAACAAAGCCCGGTTCGCGCCGGCCGTGGTCAGCAGGTCCGCAACCAACTTCGAGGAGATCGCGACTCGGGGCCGGTCCTTACGGTCCTGCCGGGCGTATCCGTAATAGGGCACGACCACCGTAATCCGTCCGGCCGAGGCGCGCTTGAGCGCGTCGAGCATGATGAGCAGCTCCATCAGGTGCCGGTCGACTGGATTCGAAGTGGGTTGCACGACAAAAACATCGGCCCCGCGTACATTCTCCAGAAGCTGGAAGTGCATTTCGCCGTCGGAAAAGCGCTGGATCCGGGTTTCGCACAGAGGCGTGCCGATGTGCGCGCAGATCGCGTGAGCAAGTTCCGGGTTCGCGGTACCCGACAGAATCCGAAACCGCTTATCTTCCCTAAGCCGGCCGCTGCGTTTTCGCTCCGGTTTCGCGAACCCATTCGCCGCCCCGTTCTCAGCCAGCGCCGCTTCCCCGTGTCCCTGCTTCACTCGGCCATCTCCCCAGGGCTGGTTGGCCCCCTTCCGGCTCACAAGCCCGGCGACTCTCTTCGGAGCTCTCGTTTTGGCTGGGCGACTAGGATTCGAACCTAGACAAAGTGCGTCAAAGGCACTTGACCTACCATTAGTCGATCGCCCAACAACTAACCCTCCACCACCGCCCCGGCCAAAAACCCGGCGCGGGACAGCAGCTTGGTCCGCAGGCGGCGCACCCCGAGCCGTTCAAGCTCGGCTTCCGCCTCCCGCGCGCCTGCATCGTCAGGGTAGACCCCAAAAACCGCCGAGCCTGAGCCCGACAGCGATGCATACGCCCCGGCGGGCCGCGCAAGCGCTTGTTTCAACTGTTCGAGGAGGGGGTTCTGCTGGAAAACGACGGATTCAAAGTCGTTTGCGCAAAGCCCGGCCTGGACAAGCTGAGAAAGCGGATCCGCTCCCGCTTGGCTGCTCTCCAAAGGAGCGGCAGCACCGGATGAAAGCTGCCCGGCCCATGCGGCCCGGACAGCGTGAAGGAACTCTTCAAGCCTACCGGCTTGCGCTTCGGGCGTCAATGGTTGGCCTCGATCCCAAGCCCGAAACGCCTCCGGGGTCGATACGCCTGTGTTCGGCAATGCAATGACCACCGGCTTTTCAGCCCCGTCCGGGAGAGGCTGCACGCACTCGCCCCGCCCGGTCCCCAGGACCGCGCCGCCCAAAACAAACAGCGGCACATCCGAGCCTACCTCCGCCGCGATCCTGAGCCGGTCAGTCTCGGCCAGCGGCGCGGCCCAACCCAGCCGCCGTAGTTCGAGCTCCAGCCCAGTAAGCGCCGCAGCCGCATTCGACGAGCCCGCGCCCAAGCCGCCTTGGATCGGCAACTGCTTGTCGATGTGCACCCGCGCCGCGATCCCTGGCCGACCCGCGAGCGCGCGCGTCAGCACCTTGTAGACCGTATTGCGGCCGTCGCGCGGCACCCGCCGGTCAGTCGAGCTCAGCCGCAGCCCCGCGCCGCGCCGGACCTCTAAGGTAAGAAGGTCGTGCGCGTCGAGGGTGTGGTAGACCGTCGCAAGCGCATGAAATCCGTCCGGCCGCGCGGGGCCGATCCGCAGGCCCAGGTTGACTTTCGCGAAGGAGCGCAGCGTAATGGGCATCCGGGTAGTGTAGCGGGCTTCGGCTTGCGGGCGGCGCTGAATGGACTTACCCTAGCGTCATGAGCAGCCTAGATGAAATTGAAGCGGCCGTTGTTCATCTTTCCATACCGGAGCAGAAGGAGCTATTCGGCTTTCTGGTGCAACGTCTTCGTTACCCCGATGGCCGCCCTTGGGATCCGGTCGATGACATTATCGGCTGTATTGCCGGCGAGCCGGAAGGCAAGACAAGCAGCAACACTGATGAGTTGCTTTACGGCTTAAAGAAGGCGTGAGGCATAGGATTTTTCTGGATACGAGTGCAATTTATGCGCTTGCCGATTCGCGGGACGGCAATCATTCTTTCGTAACTCGGCTATTCAAGAACCACCGCATTGGCTATTTGCTCCACGAGCTCATTCTTATGGAGGCTTTCTCCCTCATCACTAAGCGAACTCACAAATCAGCTGCTCTCCGTACCATAGAAGGTTTGCGCCGATCCTCTCGTGTTGAAATAGCCCACACCACCCCCGACCTTCTCGAGGCCGGCTGGCAGCGCTGCCTCCGCTATGCTGACAAGGATTGGGACTGGATCGACTGCGTTAGCTTCGAGCTGATGGAGCGCCGGGGCATGCGGGAAGCGCTTTCGCTCGACCGGCACTTCGAGCAAGCCGGGTTTAGCTTGCTTGCGGAGTAAGTGCGATGTTTCCCATGAAGCCCTGCTCGCGCTGGAGCTCCGCTTGCTCGATCCGCGCGTTCGCCGCGACCGCGCGCAGGTCGCTGCCCTGCTCGCACCGGAGTTCCGGGAGGTGGGGCGAAGCGGCCGCCTTTACAGCAAGCAGGACATCCTCGACCTGCTTGCGTCGGAACAGCCGTCCGAGGTTCAGATTGAGAACTTCGCAGTGCAGCCGCTCGGTCCTGCAGCAGCCTTGGCCACGTACACCAGCGTGCATGCCGGCTGTCGCGCTTACCGGTGCTCGCTGTGGGTACGGCGCGAGGAACGGTGGGTCATGCTGTATCACCAAGGAACGGCTGTCTCGTAAGCAGGTGCTTTCGTACTGTTTGCGTCAGCCGCGCCCGCTGCTAGTCTGCTGCTTGTCAGGCCAAGCGTTTGGAGGGTCATCTCCAGTAGGTACTGGACGCCGCTTGACAACCGATCGCAGGGCCTAATCAGCTCTCCCGAGCTCAACTCTCCTACCCTCCGTTTCCCTCGCGACCACTAAATGCCATGTGCTTGACGACTCAGCAACGCCGGGCTATCAATAGGCAGTTGTCAAGCCGCGTACTTGCTGGTCTACCGATGCGAAAGGCTCCAGCCTGGTTAGCTGGAGCCTTTCGCATTTGCGCTTCCCGTGCCGCTCGCCCTGCAATGAGAAGATAAGGTCTGCCCGCAACGGCAAGACCCTCATGCGCAAAATCATCTCCTCGCACCTGTTTCTCCGCTCCCGCCTCCACCCGGGCCTGCTGGACTCGCTCGCCCGCTCCGGCGCGGACGGGATCGAGCTGTTCGCCGCCCGGCAGCACTTTAACTACCGGAGCCGCCCGGCTGTCCGCGAAGCCGCCGAATGGTTCCGCGCGAACCGCTGCGAGCCGTTCTCGATGCACGCGCCGCTTTATAGCGATGAAGACGCGGGACGCGGCGGTGCGCCTTCGGTCAACGTCGTCCACGGAGAAAAGTCCCGCCGCATTGATGCCATGGACGAGGTGAAGCGCGCACTTGAGGCTGCCGAGCAGATTCCGTTCAAGCACCTGGTGCTGCACCTGGGCGACCGAGGCGACGCTTGGGACGCCCGCACTCTGGAGCACGCGCTGACCGCGATTGAGCACCTTCAAGCCTACTCGCGGCCGTTGGGTGTGCGGCTCCTGCTTGAAAACATTCCGAACGAGGTCACCGCCCCGGCGCACCTGCTTGAAGTTCTCAAGGTCGGCCACTTTGATGATGTCGGCATCTGCCTCGACCAGGGCCACGCGCACATGGGCGAGGGCGTCGCCGCCGCCCTCGAAACCCTCGGCGCCCGCCTCCGCACCGAC
>CAXTUV010000278.1:0-4924 GCA_964247445.1 uncultured Acidobacteriaceae bacterium
GGATAGCGGCGCACCGCGAAGTTACAACGCTGATCTCCGGCCGGTAATGAGCTGAATCACCAGCACTGCCAAGGCCAGCACCAATAAGATATGAATGTAAGCGCCGACGGCTTGGAAACTTACCAAGCCTAAAAGCCACAGCACGATCAGAATGACAAAGATTGTCCACAACATAGGCCTACCCTCAACCGCGTATTTGCCGACTCGCACCCATAGAATGCATCCGGGCGAGGAAGAGTTGTCACGCATCCCACCTGCTTGACCTAAAACGGGACGACAAGGAGTCGCATGCAGATTGCCATCCAAGGTGAACTTGGGAGTTTCAGCCATGAAGCGGCGCTCACCTTTGATCCGAACGCCGAAATCCAGCCTTGCGCGTTCTCCCGCGAGGTGTTCGACGCGGTCGCTCGCGGCGGGACCGCCGTAGTTCCGATTGAGAATTCGCTCGCCGGCTCAGTGCTGGAGCACTACGACCTGCTTTTGGCCGAGCCCGTCCGCATCCAGGCTGAACGGCTTCTGCGTATTCGGCATTGCCTCATCGCCGCTCCCGGCACAAGCCTCAACGGGGTCCGCGAGGTGTACTCGCATCCGGTTGCGTTGGCGCAATGCCGGGGCTTTTTCAGCGCGCACCCGGAGCTCCGAGCGATGCCGTTTTACGACACGGCGGGGGCTGTCAAGCACGCCGTGGCATCTGGGGATGGCGTCGCGGCCATTGCCGGAGCGCAGGCCACTGCGACCCACGGCGGCGTGATGCTCGCCGAGAGCCTGGAAGATAATGCCGCGAACTTCACACGTTTCTTCCTGCTGCGGCCGGAAACCGAAACGCTTCCCGATCCGGACAAAGTATCGCTGGCGTTCGGGGTGCCAAACCGGCCAGGGTCGCTGGTGGATGTTCTTGGTATCTTTGCCGCGCACGGGCTCAATCTCACCCGACTGGAGTCGCGGCCCGTTCCCGGGTCGCCTTGGGAGTATGTGTTCTACGCCGACTACCAGATGACTGACGCGGCCATCGCTGACCGAGCGCTCGCGGAACTCGCCGCGTCGTGCCTGTTTGTAAAAGAACTAGGGCGGTACACGACCGCCTCTTAAGCCTTCGCGGTCAGGCTGATTGCTTGCTGCCCGCCGGATTGACCCGGGCCGGGACCGTGAAACATATCGGACTGAATGCCGCCGCGCCGGTCAATCGACCGCACACGGACGCTTACATCGCCCGGCTTTTCCGGCTTCCAGGAGAACTTCCACTGCACCCAGGTGATCTGCGTCCCAGGGTAGGTAATTTCCGCGGTCTGCCAGGTGTCGCCGTCGTCAAAGGAAAGCTGCACGGCGCGGACGCCGCGGTCGCCGCAGTAGGCCTCGCCGTGAAGATCGACCGGCTCGCCCACTTTCACATCCGACCCGTCGTCGGGCGCGTCGAAGCGCGAAGTGTTTTCAATCGCGAAGTGCGGTCCCCAGCCCTGCCTCTCGTAAAAGCCCTTGCCGTCGTGCTCACGGATTTCAAGGCCGGTGAGCCACTTGACCGACTTCTCGCCGACATAGCCGGGCACGATCAAACGGACAGGGTAGCCGTGGCGCGAAGGGATCGTGACGCCATTCATCTTGTGCGCCACAATGGTGTACCGGTGCAGCGCGGCCTCGAGCGGCATTTCATCCACTAAGCCGTCCGCGCCGAACATCATCACCTGCACGGTCTTGGGGCTGATGCCAGCCATGTCGAGAATGCGCTTCAGCGGCGTGCCGGTCCATACGGCATTGCTGCTCAGGTCGCCGCCCACCGGGTTGCTGATGCATTGCAGCGTGGTCACCTGGTCGAAGGACGGCATGGCGCTGATGTCGGCCAAGGTGAGCTTGAGCGGCTTTTGGACCTTGCCGAACACTTCAAGCGCCCAATCGCCGGATTTCGGCATGGGGTCGACGTTGTTCTTGGTGACTCCGTAGTAGCTTTCGTTCGGGGTGACCGCGGGCAGGTCGTCACCTGAGTTGGTCGTGCCGTCGTAGCTGTAGCTCGCGATCTTGTAGAAGTAGGTCAACAGGCTGCCGCTTAAGGCGGTCAGCGCGACCGAGCCGCCGCCGAGCAAGAGCGCGCGCCGCCCGGCTTGCTCCCGAGGCGCGGGCGCGGTCAGCAGGCGATACGCCGCGAACAGGGCCCACACAAAGACGGCAGCACATGCGGCTAGGTCCAGAAGGGAAAGCAGGCGCGCGGTCGAAGGCGGGTGGCCAAAGTAATTGGTGCGTAGGTTGCCCCACAGAAAGCCCACCAACGCGAAGTAGCCGAGGACCGCAATGCCGATCACGCGCGTCCGCGCCTTGGCCGGGTCCTTCCCGAGCAGCCAATAATAGAGCAGCCCAAAAGCAATCCCGCCCGCGAGTTCATTCGCGAGGATGGAAACAATGCCGATCTGCTTGAGCGGCGTGTAGCCCAGCAGCCCGATCAGCCGGAAGAAGATGGGCAGGTTGAACATGACCGCAGTGCGGTCGCTCAGCAGCTCCGGCAGGGTACCGATGCCGAAGAGCACGCGCAAAACGAGGGAGACCGCGATCAAAACCAGAGCCGCGAAAAGTCCGCTACCAACCGCCGCGCGCAGATGTTTCCAATTTACTTGCATGTCGACTATCGGACCCTTCTTGCTGGAAAGAAGTTACACCAGTCAGCGTGACCTCAGGGCTCTGCTGAAGGGCGAGTGCGAAAGCAAAGGAAGCGGCGACGCACAAATGTGTGTACGAATACGGGACATCCAGGGTAACGTTCTCGCATTCGCTTTGAGAGCTGGAATCATTCTCAACTTGGCGCGTTATTCCGATCCGGCACGGCGTACAGGGCGGTCAGACGGACCAGCCGTTCCTCGTCCGGTTTACCGGCGGCTCCTCGCAAACCTTATAACCGGTACGTGGTCCTGTTGGGAATCACGCTCGATCCGCCGTCCGTCTTCGAGTGGGAGCCTGCTGTCTGCTCGGCCCTCGGTCAACAAGTTTCCTCACAGCAGGCCCTCTTTTGCTGAGAGGGCCTGCCCTTTTCGTTACGACAAGGTACCGCCGGTCAGCGCGGCTTGGCCGCTGTTGGGGCTGCGTACCTCCAGCACCACCGTATCGCCCGACTTGAGGCCGCTCACGATCGCGTCGAACTCCGCTTTGTTCGCTACCGGCTTGCGGTTGACCTGATCGATGATCAGCCCGGGCACCACCTGCGGGTTGAGCTCATCGGCGAACGAACCCGGGGCGACCCCTTGCACCAGCACGCCATGCAGGCCGCGCGGGGCGTTTTCGGGCAGATCCTCGACCGAGAGCCCGAGCTTGGACTTGCCAGGGTTGTTATTTGGCGCGTTCGGTGTTTCCTCGTTCGCGGCTACCTGGGTCAGGTTGGCTCGGTTGCCGATGGAGCAGGTCGTGGTTGCAGACTTGCCGTCGCGCAGGTACCCGAGGTTTACCGTCGAGCCCGGGTGCCGCTCGGAGATGTCAGCCACCAGCGCATCGCCGTCCTTCACCGGCTTGCCGTCGATGGAGGTGATCACGTCGTTCTGTTTCAGCCCGGCTTTATCCGCGGGCTGGCCCGGCGTGACGGAAGCGATCAGGACGCCTGTATCCGCGTGGTATAGCTTCGCCACCGCCGGCGAAATACCCGGCTGGAATCGAATGCCGATCGAGCCACGAACTACTTTGTGCTCCGGCCCGACGAGCTGGTTGTACACCTCGGCCACGGTATTGGACGGGATGGCGAAACCGATGCCGGCTGAACCATTCGACTCGGTCGCGATCGCGGTGTTGACGCCGACGACCTCGCCGTCCATGTCGAGCGGCGGGCCGCCGGAGTTGCCGGGGTTGATCGCCGCGTCGGTCTGGAGGTAGTGCTTGAACTGCCCGCCGATGGGACCTTGCACGGAGCGATTGCGGGCGGACACGATGCCGGTGGTCACGGTTTGCGACAGGTCGAATGGCGAGCCGATCGCCTCCACCCAGCTGCCGACCGCGGCCGAGTCCGAGTTGTCGAGCTTGACGGTCGGCAGCGGATGCCCGACATCGATCTTGATCACGGCGAGGGCAGTCTCCGGGTCGGTGCCGATCAGCTTGCCAGGGTGGCCTTGGCTGTTTTCGGGGTCGGTCGCGAGCTTGACGTAGATGCGGTCGGCTTTGTCGATCACGTGATTGTTGGTCACGATGTAGCCGTGCGGATCAACGATGAAGCCCGAGCCGAGCGCGCGCTGCTCCTGCTGCTCAGGATTTTGGCCGCCCGGGCCGCCGAAGAAGCGCCGGAAAAAGTCCTGTGGGTCTTGCGGGTTCCCACCCTGTCCATCATCGCCGTCCGCTTGGCCTTTCCGTTCTGCCTTGGGCAGGATGGTTGTGTTGATGTTTACCACTGCGGGCCCCACTTGCGAGGCAATCTTACTGAACGCTGTCGAAAGGTTCTGCGGGCTCGGCACGGCAAGCTGCGCGGGCGTGTCCGGGGCGGCATGCTCCTGCCCATGGACGGTGTGGAGCGCGGCCGAGCCGATCAGCAGGCCGGCGGAAAAGGTGGCGATGGCGAACAGGCGAACCCGAACCGGCTTGGCTACGGAGGAATTAGTTGCTTGCGGCATGGCGGTGTCCTTGTGCGTGGGTTAAAGGGTTATAGGTTGATCAGAAAGAAGCGGGTCCAATACCGCGCGGAAGCAGAAGGCGCGGACACCACCTGCGCGGCTGGAATGAGAAGGACGACGCGCGGCTGCGGCGCGCTCCAAAGAACGGCTTCAACAATGGCCGGCTGCTGCGGCCGGACTGCCGGCTTGCGGCGCGTGGACCGGCGCGGCTGAACGGGGTGCGCGAGCCGCGCAGGTGTGGACTCCCCCGTGGGCTTGAGCTCCAGACTTGCCAGGCGCATCGGGGCTGCGGCAGCATTTTGGACCGGCATCGCGGCTTGCGCAAAGTCTGACGCAGGTTGAAAGGAGAATAGGGA
>CAXTUV010000279.1:0-4923 GCA_964247445.1 uncultured Acidobacteriaceae bacterium
GTACCGTACGCGCGAAGAGCTGCTCGCGGCGCTGCGGGCGGTGGCGCAAGCGGATCGCGCGATCCGGTCGAACCCGCCGGATAAAAAGCTGATTTTGGAGAAATTAATCCTGGAGCTCACGCCGGGGCTGTGAAGGGGTTGCGGATGGTCAGGTCGCCGATGCGCTGCCCATCCTGCATGTCTTCCGAGTAAAGTACGCTGCATCCGGCATGAAGAGCGCAGGCGATAATGTTTGCGTCATAGATGTCATACCCGTACTTCTTCGCAAGACCTACGGCATG
Source organism: uncultured Acidobacteriaceae bacterium (assembly GCA_964247445.1). Taxonomy (GTDB): domain Bacteria; phylum Acidobacteriota; class Terriglobia; order Terriglobales; family Acidobacteriaceae; genus EB88. The sequence goes on from CAXTUV010000279.1 coordinate 282, forward strand.
GCTTTGCGTGTCCTGCGTTAGGGAGATTACTTTTTCAAAAATAAAGTGAATGCGCTTCAGGCGCTCCTCGATACCAGACCAAGGCAGTTTCAGCTTGTGCCGCGATACGCTCACAAACTCATTCAGGACTTGTACGCTGACCAAACCTCCCTGCTCAGCAACCTGCTTCGCTGTCTCGCACCGAGGGTCACCGGCCGCGAAAAGATAGACCAGCACATTGGTATCGAAGAAATTGCGTCCGCTCTCAACGTTCATAGGCTTGAGCACGGGTACATTGAAAGTTTTCGGGAAGGGGTGTGCTTAAGGCTTCCAGTTCGGCAAGAGCTTTGCGACGGAGTTCAACCTCCAGTCTTTTTACCCAAGGGCGTTCGTTCGCTTCTTCGCGATCAAAGTGAAAGCCGGGAGGAAGCGGCGTACTCAATTCCTGTAATGATGCGAGGGCAGCTTGACGAGACTGTTTACGCCGAATCGCAAGACTATCCGCGTCCGTAGGCAGGATTTCTACCTCATCGCCGGCTTTCAATTGCATGGCTTGTACGGCTGCCGCGGGCAGTCGTACGGCTAAGCTGTTTCCCCACTTCGCGACTTGCATGGATATACCTCTAGTGGCAATGTATATCTAGCATTACTCCAGGGCAAGCTCTATCTGTCCTGTTTCAAGCCGGGTCAGGACCACGGCAGCAGCCACGATCAGCCCGCCGCCGGCCCACGCCGCGGGACCTAGGCGCTCGCCCAGGAGCCACACGCCAAGCGCGGAGCCCAGGGCAGGTTCAATGTTGAGGAACACCCCGGCGCGTGAAGCCGGAACGTGCCGCATGCCCCAGTTCCACAGCGCGCTGGTGGCCGCGGTGCACAGCACGCCGCTGGCCGCGAGCGCTTCCCAGGCTGCGGGCGGCACACCGCGCACGGGCGGCGGTCCGTTGATCAGAAAGACCCAAGCGGCCAGCATAAGCGAGCCCAAAAGCAGCCCCCATGCGGTGACCTGGAGTGAGGAGTGCCGTTGCACGAGCGATTTATTCATCAAGAGCCAGCCGAGCGAAACGACCATGGAAAGAAGAATCCATAGATCACCCGCGAGCGATGCGCCCGAACCCGCACGGCCTGAAAGCACGATCAGCCCGACACCTACGCTGGAAGCGGCTAACGCGAACCAACCGCGCGCGGGCAGCCGCTCGCCGGCAAATGTGGTCGCACCCAAGGCGAGCACGCCCGGCATGACGCCGACCATCAACGCCGCGTGCGAAACCGTGGTGAGCGAGAGCCCATAGAACTGAACCAAAAACTGCACGGGAACGCCGAGCAGGGAAGCAAGGAGCAACTGCGTCCACTCCCTACCCGTAAACCCGGGTCGGCGCAGAAGCGGAAGGAGCGCCGCGACTCCGAACAGGAAGCGGTACAGCACCATGTGGCTCGACCCCATGGACCGGAGCGCGATCTTGCCGAACAAAAACCCGGTGCTCCATAAGCAGCCGGCCAGCGCGCAGGCCGCGTAGCCGAGTGCCGCGCGAGGCCGTCCCGCTCGTACCATCTCCCGATTGTCGCTGAACCGGCTCCGGCGCCTCACGCGACTCGACACTGGACCGCATCAACACGACCGGGGCGGTGTCACTTTCCCAGGGCCTAGCCGTCTCATGCACAATAAGGGCTATGAGCCGCGGCTGGGGCACATTTCGGCAGTTTGTCGCGGCTATGCTCATGGCCGCGCCTGCGGTGGTGACGGCCGAGCGTCCGCAAGGTCCGCAGCCCGCCGAGCGCATCGTTGTCGAGCCGCTAGGCTTTGTGCCGCCCTCAGCTTTCTATAAAAGCTACCGGGTGCCGTCGGCCACGCTTGACTTCCTGGACGCCGACCACCTCCTGTTTACCTTCCACATTGCTAAGCTGATGCACCGCGAAAAAGATGACCCGCCGGAGGATCAAGACCAGCAGGTCCGGGCGCTGGTGCTTTCCGTTCCCGGCGGGCGGGTGGAGTCCGAAGGAACTTGGCGGCTCCATGACCACGGACCGTATGTGTGGCCGCTGCGCGACGGCTTTTTCCTCATGCGCCAGCGCAACACATTGTTTGTCGGCGATGGAAAGCTCACGCTCAAGCCCTACCTGCATCCGGAGGGTAACCTGACGTCGGTCCAGCTTTCCCCAGATGCGTCCACCTTGGCGGTGCAGTACTGGAAGCCGAGCGAAAAAGCGCAGGAAGCCACCGACGCGACCCTCGGCGACGGCTCCCCGGTGATCTTTTCCGGGCCTTCGCGCGAGTATCAACTCCTGCTGGTGGACACCCGCGCTAAAGTCGCGCGCCGTGTCGGCCGGGTGCCACACCCGCTGGTGTTCCCGCTTGTGCAGGGCGGGTTCTTGGACGTGGAGCAGGGCAAGGGAAAAGACTGGCGCGTGATCGTGCGCGACTTCACAGGCGGAGAGCCTCACTTTATCGCGAACGTGCAGAGCCCTTGCCAGCCCCAGCTGCACCCTTTGAGCGAGCAGATGTTTCTCGCTTTCACCTGTCTGCCGTTTTCCTCCGACCACCTGGTGGAGGCCTACACCCTTGACGGCAAGATGCTGTGGCAGCAGCTTTGGCAGTCGCGGTTCGCTTGGGGCACGTACTCCTACACCACGAGCGGCAATCGATTCGCGTACGGCACGGTCGAGGTCAACCATGATCTTTCGCCGCTCGACCCGGTCGATGACGGCTCCATCGTCGGTCAGCCGGTCGGCGTGTTCTCGCTCGCTAACGGCAAGCTGGACGCGGTGGTGGATGCTTCCCCGATCCTGACCGCGGGCGACAATTTCGCGCTTTCGCCGGATGGGAGCCGCTTCGCCGTCCTGCGCGGCGGAGCGATCGAGCTGTACACGCTGCCCAAAGCGGAGGCGCCAACAGTGCACATCGCGCCTCGCGGAGAAGCGCGCGGGGCGGATGCCATCCCGCTGACCCCGGGGCAGCCGTGAGCGGGGATAAGCGAGCCGACCGGTACGACGCGACCACATGGGGCAAGCGGCCTTCAGAGCCGATTCCTTCCGTCCGGTGCGGTCGGTGCTCGTAGGTCGCTCGCTGCTGCCCATTACGGCGCTGACCGCCGTGGGCGCGGCTTTTCTGCTCCTGCGCCCGCGTCCGCTCCGCCCCAGGCCGGCCGCGGTTCTCAGGATCGCCGCAGTTGTCCCCCTGCTGACTTCCGGAGCGCTCCACCTTTTTCGTTCCTCGGTCTACCTGCCGTTGATCCCGCCGCCCTTTCCGCGCGCGCATTGGTTTGTCGCCGTGACCGGGCTTCCGGAGCTGCTCGGCGCGGTGGGTCTGCTTGCGCCCGCCACCCGCAAACCATCTGCTGTTTGCCTCGCTGTGTACCTTATCGCGATCTTTCCGGCGAACGTCTATGTCGCCGGCCAGACAATCGGCGGCCTCCCCATGCCGTCGGTTCCGGTGCGGACTGCCATGCAGGCCGCCTACATGCTGCTGATCCTGTTCGCCGGCTTCGGGCTGTCCCGCAAAGGTACTTTCGGCACATCACCATCAGTCCGGCACCCTTGACCCCATTGCGGCATCCGTAGACAATCACCCGCACACTCATGATTTTGCCCCGCATCAGTCCCCGCGAACGGCTTGTGCTGCTCGCGGTTATCGAGAGCTACATCGCCACCGGCGAGCCTGTGGCTTCGCAGGCGCTGGCCCGCTTGTGGGCTGACCGCGAAGGGATGTCGGCGGCGACCATCCGCAATGTACTCGCCTCCCTGGGCGAGGCGGGGCTGCTCGACCAGGCGCACTCCTCGGCGGGCCGCGTACCCACGCCGCTCGCGTTTCGCTTTTACGTGGAGCAGCTTCACGCGCGGGAAACCACGCTCACCCCGGAGCGCCGCGCCGGCCTCGAAGAAAGCTTCCAGGGCATTGCCTCGGCGCAGCAGTTCCTGGAGCGTACCGCGCAGGTGTTGGCCTCGGTGTCCTCCGGGTTGGGCATCGCGCTGCTCACCGCGAATGAAACGCACTCGCTCGAACACATCCATTTCACGCGGCTCGCGCCCTCGCGCGTCCTCGCTGTGTTCGTGTCTACCGCCGGGGTCGTGCTTGACCGGGTTCTCCAGTTGGGGCGGGAGTTCGCGCCGGCGGAGTTGGACGCGGGCGCGCGCTTCCTCAACGAGAACTTTCGCGGCTGGTCGGTTCCGCGCATCCGCGCCGAATTAGCTTCGCGCATGGCTGAGGAGCAGTCGAACTACGACCGCTTGCTGCGCTCGGTGGGCGAGCTCTGCGCGACCGGTGCCCTCCATGATGGCGGAACGGAAACCACCTTGTTTGTCGGCGGCGTCGGCAATCTGCTGCAAGGCGAACACGACCATGCGCTGCTGCGGCACATGCTGGAGTCGCTTGAGGAAAAGCAGCGGCTGGCCGCGCTTCTCAGCGCCTATGTGGATGCGAACCAGCAAACCGTGCGCGTGGTGGTGGGGCTTGAGGATTCGCTGCCGGAGATGAGCAACTTCGTGCTCATCGGCGCGCCGACGCGGCTGGGCGAGAACCGCTCCGGCGCGCTGGCCGTCATCGCGCCCACGCGTGTGGAATACGGAAAAACCATTGATGCGGTGGCCTTTGTGGCGCAGCTGCCGGCCAGCCTGCTGCTGCTGTAACGCCGCTTCGTGGGAAAATAGCTGCATGCGCCCCACCCTGCAA
>CAXTUV010000280.1:0-302 GCA_964247445.1 uncultured Acidobacteriaceae bacterium
CTGACCGGGGAAGACGGCCCGGTCGAACTTAGGGCCGAGCTCTTCGGCTTGTTCGGGCCGGCTGGGAGGGGCGGGGTCGGCGATATGTTCCGCTTGCCCGGTCCAACCGGAAAGGATGATGCCGGAACGGGGACCGCGCAGGGTTTTATGGGTCGTGGTGGTGACCACGTCGGCCCAGGGCAGGGGTGAAGGGTGCGCGCCGCCCGCGACCAAGCCGGCGATGTGAGCCATGTCGACCAGGAACTTGGCCCCGATGGAGTCCGCGATGGCGCGGAGGCGCGGCCAGTCCCAAACGCGAGGGT
>CAXTUV010000280.1:312-3733 GCA_964247445.1 uncultured Acidobacteriaceae bacterium
GCAGTTTGGGACGTTCGCGCTCCGCCGTGCGCGCGAGCTCGTCGTAGTCGATGGTCTCGGTTTCGCGCGCGACGCCGTAGCTCGCGACCCGGTAAAGCTTGCCGGAGAAGTTGAGGCGATGGCCGTGGGTGAGGTGGCCGCCGTGGGCGAGGTCAAGGCCGAGGATGGTGTCGCCGGGGTCGAGCAGGGCCATCATGACAGCGGCGTTGGCTTGCGCGCCGGAGTGGGGCTGGACGTTCACATAGCGCGCTCCGAAAAGCTGCTTGGCGCGGTCGCGGGCTAGATTTTCGACGACGTCCATGTACTCGCAGCCGCCGTAGTAGCGTTTGCCGGGGTAGCCTTCCGCGTACTTGTTCGTGAGCACGGAGCCGGCTGCTTCGAGCACCGCTTCGGAGACGAAGTTTTCGGACGCGATCATTTCCAGGCCGTCGTGCTGGCGCTCGGCTTCAGCCGCGATGGCATGGGCAATGGCCGGGTCCTGCGGCGCAAGGGCGGGTTCCGCCGGATCCTTGAAGATAAGGCGATGGTACCGGCGGCTTCGAGGTGTGGGCCGGTGGAGCTGTCCGGGAACGAGGCGATGCGCTCCCGGACAGAAGTTTACTTGGCGGGCTGGAACGCGTGACCCCAAACCCAGTCGCCGACTTTATTGCCCATAATGATGCCTTGGTCGGCGTCGAACTGCCAGTGCACGCCGAGCCAGATGCGGCTTTCGGCATTCTGCTGCTCGGCTTCGGTGAAGCTTGAAAACTCGAGCGGGCGCAGGGGGCGGGTGTTGCCGCTGATGTCCTTGTTGAGGCCGTTCCACTCGTCGGAGATGAAGACGAATGAGGTGGCATCGGGGTAATAGTGGCGCAGGATTTGGAAGAGCGCGCCGCCGATGGTGGCATGGCCGGAGACGTAGGCGGGGAACGGCGGGGTGAAGTTCGGACCGCGGGTGTTGGTGGCTTGGCCGCCCAGCGGATACCAGGTCGGGTCAGGCTTGACTTGGGTATTGCCGCCTTGGTCGGTGGAGCGGATGGCGGTGACCGGACGCCAGAACTGGTAGTGCCATTTGGAGTCCCACGCGGCGATGGCGGCGTCAGCCATGGCGGTGTTGATGAGGGCGAGCATGCGGGCGGCATCGGATACATTGCGCAAGCCGTGTTGCAGCGCGACGGCGCGGGCGACTTGGTTGTAAAGCCGAGGCGGCGCGCACAGAGCAGGAGTGCCGTCGTACGACCAGAAGATGGCCTCGATGGTTTGGTCGGCAGTGCGGGTGGTGGCGGTGCCGAACCGGGGATCGCCGCCGAGGGTTTTTACCTGTTGGAAGGCTGCGATGTAGGCCGGGTCGGTAAGCGCGGGCGGCGCGGGAGCGCGAAACTGATCGCCGGCGGCGAGGGTGAACGGCTTGACCTGACCCCAGTACGCGCCGAGATACACAGTCAGCTTACTGACCGGGTCGGGCGACCAGTGGCCGACGCCGCCGATAGGGGTGAACGGGCCGCCGATGCTGGGGTCGGGCACTTGCGCGCCGTCGGAGTCGCGTAGGGTGGTGATGGATTTCGCGGCGGCTTGCCCCAGGGCGCGGCCGGCTTGGAGGTTTGCCGGTGAGCCGGCGATGTGTGCCATGTCGGATGCCAGGATGGCATCAAGCCGCAGTGCTTGGGACGGGTACAGGTAGGCGAGCGCATCGTGACCCGCCTGCGCGATTGCGGAGTCAAGAGAGGCCCGGCTGGAAGCGGGTTTCAGGCCGGTGTAGCTTTCGTACTTGCGCGTTTCGGCGTTGACGGCCTCGAACATGGCGATATGGACGATAGCCATGGCGCGGCTGGAGCGGGCCGGGCCGTACTGCTCGCCGAAGACGCGATTCTGGCCCGGCTGCACGGGAGTGTGGTCGATGGCAGTGGTGTCGAGCGCGATCTCGTTCCACATGAACAGCCGGTCAAAGGCGTTGATGGGAATGCGGGGCGGCGCCTGATTGTCGAATAGGACCGCGGTCTGCTTTTCCTGGATTTGGAGCAGATGCTGGATTTCAGAAGAGCTGGCCTGCTCGAGATTGGTTTCCTGGGCCGAGGGAAACGCGGGTACCGCCGCGAGCACAGCGGCGATTGCTGCCGCGCGCACGGTGGAGGCGAAATATCTTAGATATGCCATCGGTCATCCTTACTGTTTGAAAGAAACGAGCGCAGGTCGGCGTAGCCTTGTACTCACAAGGAGGTTCGACCGTAGAAAAGCGGCAAAGCCGCTGTGTATTAAAGGCGAAACAGCTCGGCGAACCGCCCGGCTCCGGCGCTGTTTCGCCCTCAGTGAAAAGGGGAACGCTCTAACTCTGACCACGCTAGTCGGATAACTCGGAGATGTCAATGAATTATCTCGGCCCTTTCTTTGAGCTTGGCGATGACAGGTGCGAGCAAAGCAAGCTGAATTCAGGAGCGGTGCCAGGTGGTGTATCGCGCCGGCGGTTTGCGGACTTCCCTTAAGGGGATGGATCGAATCCCGGTCTTTGGGGCGTACGTGCGCGTCCTTTAGGTGCTCGCGGAAAGGACTCGCCTTCCGTTTCCACACCTAGGGAGATGACTGCTGATGACGGTGGAAAGCTCATGCCAGCGACTGAAACGCCCGATAGCAGAACTCACCCAGCCACCAACCGTCCAGCCAATTGAACGGCCACTCGCCGGTGGTGTAGTGCCCGCAGGGGAGCACCCTTGATTCATGGGCGATGCCGCACTCGCGGAAGCGGCTCAAGAGCTCGAGCGAGTAGCGCTCTAAAAAGGTGAGGTCGTAGCGGGCATGGATCACCAGCGTGCGCCGCGCGGAGGCGCGGGCCGTTTGGGCGAATCGCTCCACATAAGCCGCCGGTGAAATTGCGGCCCACAGGCCCTGGAGCCGCTCCTGCGTGAGCCCGGCAGCTTGGAAGCCGGCGCGGATATGCCGCGTGCTTTGGCCGGTCCACACCACGTCCCCGAAGCGGTGCGATGCATGGTTGAAAGCGCAGACATGGAGGCGAGGGTCGTGCGCCGCCGCGAGAAAGCCGTAGCAGGAACCGAGCGAGGTGCCCAGGACGCCGAAGCGCCGGTAGCCCTGCGCTTCAAGCCAATCGAGGCAGCAGCGGATATCGACGACAGCCTGCCGGGCGGCGGTGATGGTACGCCCGATGTTCGCGGAAACGGCGTAATCGGAGCGCTCGAGCTCGGCTGGGCGGCGGATGTCGTGAAAGGGCTTGGACAAGCGCAGGGCGGAGACGCCGAAGCGGTTGACGATGGCGCAGAGCGCGTTATGGGAGAATGCATCGGCGTTCCACTGGGGCATGACAACCAGCGCGCTGCGCGGCGGCTCGCCGGTTTGCGGGTCCGGCCGCGCCGGGTACCAGCGTGCGTTGACCAGGTCGTTCTCGGGATGGGGCGTGCGGACGGGCGAGGGGAAGCGCAGAAACGGCGCTTGC
>CAXTUV010000280.1:3743-4899 GCA_964247445.1 uncultured Acidobacteriaceae bacterium
GTTTTCGGCCTGGGCGCGCAGCTCGGCGTCGCGGGCCAGGGTTTCCGGGCGTACGTTGGTGGGGAAGAGCGCGGGATGCCGCTGCTCGAGCCGGTAGTCGTCCGGCGGGTCGTAGCCGAAAAATCGGTCGCTTTCGGCGATGATCTGTTCATTCAAGGCCAGCATTCCGGCTTCCGGGTCGGACGGCTCGCGCGCGCCCAGCCAGTCGAAACCCCACTCGAGCGGGCGGACGATGCGGTTTTCGTCACGGGTGGTGAGTTCGGTTTCCCAGCGGGTCATCCAGTTTGCGTAGCAGCTCAGCAGCATCACACTGCATGCTACCCGGTTCGCGATGCGGCGTCCTTCGCCTCATGCCCGCGCTTTTCCGAAGCATCTTGTACTCGAGTCTAAAGATGTTTAACTTCTCCGTTGGAGAAAAGCGCCGAGTAGGAGGTCGCAGGGATTTGACAGCCTCCCTTGTGTATCAAGCGTGGAGAACGGAGTGACTTGTGCGTTCCTTTCGAATAACTTCAAGAGTCATGAGTTCACCAATCTGTTCCGCTCTCCTGACCCTTGCGATGACGGGTGAGGCGCAGCTGCTTCGGCGCGGAACTGCGACGGCTCCTTCGTGCCCTGCCACGCATCTGCGCTTCTCCGCCCGCGCCGCGAATGGTTCCCCGATCGCATCGCTTCAGCGAGACGAGATTCATGTTCGTCTTCAAGAGGGCCCGGCACGGATTTTATCCGTTGAGAGCGGCCTCACCGGGAAGACTCATGCGCCGAATACGGACGTTCTTTTTGTCGCGGCACCCTATGCAGGACTGACGGAAAGCGTCGCCTCCGCGATTGTGAGCCGGATGGAGGGAATGGACAACTTTCATTTCAACGCCGCGATCCTGATGCCGGATGGGGAGCTGTCAGCCTTCACGAGCGATCACCAAGTATTGCGTACCAACTTATTGGATGCGGTCGCGAAAAGAAGCCGCCTCGCCGCGAGAGACAAGTGGCCCTTCTACGAAGAGAAAGGATTTTTAGCATTGCGCGCGCAGCCTGGACGCCACGTCATCGTCCTTCTAACAAATTCAGCCAACCCGTTCCGGTCCGTCGCAAAGGATGGTTTTCAGAACGATCGCACGCTGCCGCTTCTAGCCTCGTACGACATGGCACAGGTGTACCG
>CAXTUV010000281.1:0-4898 GCA_964247445.1 uncultured Acidobacteriaceae bacterium
GAGTGGCCGTTGATCACCATCAGCATGGTTGCGTCGGCACCGAGCTTCATGATGCCGGTCGGCTGCGCGCGGCCGTCCATCAGCATGCCGAAGCAGCGCATGTTGGTATCGCCCCAGTGCTCGTCCTCCATCTCGTGGCCGTTCGCGTTAATCCAGGTCAAATCCTTGAGGCCCAGCCCTTCGTTATACGCGCCGATGTAGAAGCGGTTGCGGCGCAGAATCGGAAACCGGTGCCGCAGGCTCGCGAGCTGCTGCACGAACTTGACCAGGTGCTCGCCCTTGTCTTTCAGCTTCCAATTCAGCCAGCTGATCTCATCGTCCTGGCAGTAGCAATTATTGTTGCCTTCCTGTGTGCGGCCGAACTCGTCGCCCGCGAGCAGCATCGGGGTGCCTTGCGAGAGCAGCAGGGTCGCGAGCATGTTGCGTATCTGCCGCGCGCGCAGGGCATTGATGTCCGGGTCGTCCGTCGGTCCCTCGACGCCGCAGTTCCAGCTCTTGTTGTTGTCGTTGCCGTCCTTGTTGTCCTCGCCGTTGGCTTCGTTGTGCTTTTCGTTGTAGGTCCAAACGTCGTTCAAGGTAAAGCCGTCGTGCGCGGTGATGAAGTTGACCGAGGACCATGGTTTACGGCCCTTGCAGTTGAACAACATGCCGGAGCCGCACAGCTTTTCAGTCAGCGCGGAAGCCGGCGCCTGATCGCGCCAGAAATCGCGCACAGTGTCGCGGTAGGTATCATTCCACTCCGCCCAGCCCGGCGGGAAGCCGCCGACCTGATAGCCGCCGGGGCCGCAGTCCCAAGGCTCGGCGATCAGCTTCACGCCGGCCATCACGGGATCTTGCGAGCAGGCCTTCAAAAAGCCGCTGCGATTGTCAAAACCGTTCGGCTCGCGCGCCAGGATGGTTCCAAGGTCGAAGCGAAACCCGTCCACCTTGCACTCTTCGGCCCAGTAGCGTAGTGAATCCATCACCATCTGCAGCACACGCGGGTGGCTCACATTGACCGTATTGCCGGTGCCGGTCTCGTTGATGTAGTACCGGGGCTGGTCGGGGATGAGCCGGTAGTAGCTCGCGTTGTCGATGCCCTTGAAGCAAAGCGTCGGCCCGAGCTCGTTGCCCTCCGCCGTATGGTTGTAGACCACGTCCAGGATGATTTCGAGCCCTGCCTCGTGATAGCGCGCCACCAACTCGCGAAACTCCTTGAGGGTGTCCGGCGGGTCAGAGGCGTAGCGGACGGCGGGCGCGAAAAACGCAATTGTGTCGTAGCCCCAGTAGTTTTTCAGGCCCTTGCCGACGAGATGGCCGCCGTCGACAAATTTGAAGACGGGCAGAAGTTCTACCGATGTCACGCCCAAGGACTTGATGTACTCGATCACCGACGGATGAGCGAAGCCGGCGTAGGTGCCGCGCAGCTGTTCCGGAACATCCTCGCGGAGCTTGGTGAAGCCTTTCACGTGCGTTTCGTAGATCACCGCTTCTTCCCAGGGGATGTGCTTGCGGTCGCGCGCGCCGGAAAAGTCGAAGTTCGGGTCGATCACGATGCACTTCGGCATGAACGGCGCGGAGTCGCGCTCATCAAAGGTCAGGTCGTCGCCCGACTCCATGTTGTAGCCGAAGATCTCCGGACCCCAGCACACCTCGCCGATGTGGGCGTATGCGTAGGGGTCGAGCAGAAGCTTGTTGTGATTGAAACGGTGGCCTTTTTCAGGCTCATACGGGCCATGGACGCGGTAGCCGTAGCGCTGGCCCGGCCGCATGCCGGGAACGTATCCGTGCCAGATTTCGTTGGTGTGCTCCGGCAGCTCGATGCGCTGTGTTTCTTCCTTGCCGTCCGGGGAAAACAGGCAAAGCTCGACCTTGGTCGCGTGGGCGGAAAAAATCGCGAAGTTCACGCCATGCCCGTCCCAGTGGGCTCCGCGGGGGAAGTACTGGCCTTCAAGCACGTCAAAGGAGTTGTGGTTCGTCATTAGCACCTTACCTGAGTTTGCCTGCTGAGATGCAGATTTGGCCCTGTTACAGGGTAGCCTGAGAATGAGACAATGAAAACCATTGTGGCCCCGTAGCTCAGGTGGATAGAGCGACGGTTTCCTAAACCGCAGGTCGCAAGTTCGAATCTTGCCGGGGCCACCAGCTAAACTTATCATTACAAACGAGATGGCATGCATGGCATGCTTCGCGGTTCATGCAGCAACATGCAAGAAAAAGCAGTGAAATCCGGCACGGAGTGACACTGAGGCAAGCACCTGAACGACTTGCAATCTGTCTTTTACCTCCGTGTCACAGACATCGCAAATATGGAGCCGACCTTACTCCGGGTTTTGCCGGAGCTGCTCCGGGCTTTGACGATGCTTCTTCGCTGTTGCCTTTTCACTGCCACTCGGGTTCCTTGTGCTTCCGGTCGCTTGTTCGTGCTCGGGAAGCACTCAGCATAGCTGCCCCCTCGCGGGCGTAAAGGCGGTACAGGCGGCCGCATGCTTTCGCAGCACCGAAAAGCTTTTCCTCCACCGTGGCCTGGCTGTGCCAGGCCACGGTTTAGCCTTGATCGTAGGTTTTGTAAGCTGCCTCGCGGGCCGCGTTGTGAGCTGCATGGTGAAGCTTCTTTGCTGTACGATCAGCTTTCAAAGCCAACAATGCCAAGCGAACCAGAAGCCTGCCCACTGAAAGAGAGCAGGAGCTCTTTAGGGTGCCGAGGGCTGAAGTAGGAACGGTGATCGTTCCACTCAGAAGCATCGTGCTTGTGATTGGGTCGAGCGAGATGGCGTAGCAGCTTATCGGATTCAAGGCGTAGGCGACGTAGCTGCATGGAAACGCAAGCAGGGTCGGGTCGGTCAGGCTGAACACGACGCGGTTAGGCCGGCCCAGGTTATCTCCGGGCGTAAAACTGAGGGTTGCACCTTGCCGGATGAAGGAACCGAATATCTCGTCCGCTACTACGGAGGCGAAGCTCGCTAGTCTGCCGGTCAGCGCTGCCGGCAGGGAGCCCGCCGCAGGATCGATCTGACCCGAGAAATTGATCCGTGCATCCGTTGGCGGCTCAGTAGTGATCGTCGGAGGATTGTTCAAACGCCTGAACATCTGCCCTGTGCCTGCTATCTGCGGGCCGTCGACCTCAGAAAGCGAAGCTTGGCTGATGTATTGGTATCCCGCGTACTCCTGCGGGTTCACGATCAGGTTGAAGTTCTGCGTGCCGGCCGAGCTTTGGAGCATGATCCTCCCGCGGCCAGTATTGTCGAGCGAGTAGGTTCCCGTGAAAGGCAGGTGCTGGTAGGTGCCGAGCTTGCCGTTATAGTCCAAGTTGCCCGTAACGACATACCGGTCATTCCGCCCGGGCTGGAAGTTGAGCGAGCCTACGCTCGCGCCCTTGCCTCCAAGAGCAGTACCTGAATTGTTCTTGCTTAAAACGTAACTGCCGACCAGCGCTGTCGCGAGCGGCGTCGGCCGTACTTCGATCATGAGTATGGTGGAAAAAGGGGGGAGCGCTGCAAACCGCTCCCCCCTTTTGCTCCTATTTGGGAATTTCGCAGGTTGAAGCAGGCGAAAGCAGATTGCCTTGGATCACAGTGCCCGGTTGCGGGCCCGCCTCGTAGACGATGTATTGGTTGTTTCTCGACATCACCGGTCCGCACAGCGCATTGTTGACCACCGAAAGGTTGATGGCTCCGCCGACCTGCGGGCCGATGCCGACAGCCACGCCGTTCGGCCATTCGCCCTCAACGACATTGTTGTACACGCGGGTGTTTGCTCCGGTGGACTCGATGCCATAGCCGTAGTGGCAGCCTGAACCGCCGCAATTCGAGCCGACCGGCTTGTCCGCGCTTAATACGTTGTCGTGTACCTTCACGTTGGTGCTGCCGACGGTGGCAAGGGAGATGCAGTAGGTCATCGCCCAAGGATTCAGAGACGATCGCAACATATTGTACGCAATGCGCACGTTCTTGCCGTCCGAGTGGTCGTAGAAGACATGAATGCCTTCCTGAAACGTATCAAAGGTGTTATGCTCCATCGTCACTCCTGATAAGCCGTAGGAGAACATGCCGCCGGCTACCGCGCCGTCCTGGTATAAGCTGTTTTGACTCTTGCCTAAGTTTGCGAAAGTATTATAGGAAAAGTCTGAGTTAGCCACGGAATAATTCATAAACACGCCCCAGGCAGATGTCCAGTTAACAAAGCCGGTATCAATATTACGAAACGTGTTATATTCCGCGTCGACATTGGAAACAGCCCCGTCGAGATAAAGGCCGCCGCCGTCAAAGGTAAGGTTCTGCACCGTCAAGCCGCTCCCTGCGAAGCTCATAAGGGAGAAGCCGCCGGTGCCGCTCAGTACCGCCGGACCATTGACGGAACCGAAAAAGGCGCGTCCCGGCAGAAGCCTCAAGATGGTGTTGAAACGGTAGGTGCCGGCATTGAAATAGAACACATCGCCGGGCGCGCTTGCATTAATGAAGCTTTGTATCTGCGCCTCACTCATGCCGGCCTGCAGTTGAAAGATTTTGCTGCTGTTGTTTGGGTAGACAAAGGAGGAAAAGCTCGCCGAAACAGCGCCTACGGACGCTTGTGCCGCCACAACGCCCGGCAGGCGGCCTGTCAATGTACCTGCGGAAATCGACGCTAGGGACGTTTGGAGCACGGACCAGGCGGCCGTACCGGTCATATCTTGCGTTGTTCCGTCTGAGAAAGTTCCTGTCGCTTTCAGATGTGTGGACTGGCCCGCGACCATGGTGTTGGATCAAGTCACCTGTAGAGAGATGAGCGTCGCGCCCGCTGCCGCGTCCGCCCAAGCGGACGTGCTGCTTTGATCCAAGGACGGTTGGGAGGCGCATGATGCCAGAGCTAAGGAAATCAGGCACAGGTGTACCTGCGTGGTAAGTGTACGCATAGAGTCGACCCCTAAATTGAGTTAGCGC
>CAXTUV010000282.1:0-4898 GCA_964247445.1 uncultured Acidobacteriaceae bacterium
GTCCTCCCGCCCGCCCGGGAATTCGCGCCCGCCGCCCCGCCCGTCCCGCTCCGAACGCCTCTCCGCATCTAGTCTCCGGCCTTGCCGCGTCAGTCCGCGCTCGCACATGAGCGCGGTTCCCTGCCCCGCTGCGTACACCGGAGTCCCATCCATGGCAAACCGCCGTTCCTTTCTCCAAAGCGCCCTCGGTTTGGGCGCGGGTCTTTTCGCGTCCGACAAACTTCTCGCGCAAGCCTCCGCCGCGCAAAAGCTCAAGGCCGCCCACCACACTGCCCCCGGCCCCGCCTTCAACGCGCCCGTCGTCACCACCGATGTCGGCGACCTGCCCTACGAGCTCGACAACGGCGTGAAAGTCTTTAAGCTGACCGCGCAGGTTGTCCGCCGGCAGATTGCCCCCAACAAAACCATCGACGTATGGGGCTACAACGGCTCCGCGCCCGGCCCCACCATCCAGGTCACGCAAGGCGACCGCATCCGGGTCGTGTTTGAGAACCAGCTCCCCGAGCAAACCTCCATCCACTGGCACGGCTTTGAAGACCAGATCCGATATGACGGCATGCCCGGCATCAGCCAGGCTCCGGTGCGCCCCGGCGGGCGGTTCGTGTACGAGTTCGACATCCACCAGGAAGGGACATACTTCTACCACTCTCACATGGCCATGCAGGAGATGGCCGGGATGCTGGGCGCGTTCATCATGCACCCCAAGCAGCCCTACGCGCCGCACTGCGATAAGGACTTCGTGCTGCACCTGCAGGAGTACGCGGTGCTGCCGAACAACACCGTCCCCAACACCATGAACATGGAGTACAACTGGCTGACGCTGAACGGGCGGTCCGGCCCGGCGGCGACTCCGCTGATTGTCCGGCAGGGCGACCGCGTCCGCATCCGGTTCGTGAACCTGGGCATGGATCACCACCCCATGCACCTCCACGGCCACACCTTTCAGGTCACCGGGACCGAGGGCGGCCGCATCCCGGAGACGGCCTGGTGGCCGGGCAATACCGTGCTGGTCGGGGTGGCGCAGGCGCGCGCGATCGAGTTCGTCGCGAACAACCCCGGCGACTGGATGCTGCACTGCCACCTGCCCCACCACATGATGAACCAGATGAGCTCGAACGTGGGGCTGATCAGCCGTGGGTTCGCGAGCCAAGGAATGAATACAGGCCAGCCCGCCGGTTTGGACATGAACAACGGCATGGGCATGCTGAACGGGCAGCCGGGCGCGCCGGGCGGCGAGGACTACGGGACCAGCCTGGGCCGGGGCATGGGTTTCGGCTCGAACGCCGACATCGCAACCACCAACGGGCCTTTGTCCGCGCCTGCCGCGACCGCGTCGATGGAAGGCATGATGGCCGAGATGCAGCCGGGCAGAAGCCAGATTGCGCTCGGCCCCGAACAGATGCAGGACATGATGGCGATGAACATGGACGGCATCGGGGCGACGAATGCGGCCATCGCGCGTAACGCAAACTCGGTGCCAAACTTCCCGCAGGACGCCTACATGGAGTCACCCATGATGGGCATGGAAACTTCCAAGATGCTGCGCATCCCCGAAAACCACGGCCTGCGCCCCGGCTGGAGCGGCTACATGCAGGGCATGATGACCTTTGTCCGCGTGCTGCCGCCCGAAATGTACGAACAGGTAACCGCCCGCATGCGGGACGCCAAGCGCCCCAACGACCCATACGCGGCCCAGCTGGCCTGAGCGAGGAGACGAGTGATGACACGCACATACATCCTCCTGGCCGGCGCAATGCTGGGCGCGGGAGCGGGATGGGGGCAGGACACCATGCCCGGCATGCCGGGCATGGAGCACGGGCAGCATGCGCCTACGGGCGGCTCGCACGACGCCATGCAGGGCATGCACATGGACGAGCCGCCCGCGCCCGCCCCGGCGCAATCGCACGGCCTGACCCGCGACACCCAACGCTTGCAGGAGCCGGAAAACCCGTCCTTCCACATCGGCACCGACACGCCCGCTCCGGAGCTGTTGGACGAGGTCGCCAAGCGCCCGCCGATGGACCTCCAAGCGTTTCTGGACTCGGCCGAAAGGAACCCGACCCTGGCCCAGGCGCGCGCCTATGTGGCCCGGAGCGAGGGGCAGGCGCGCCAGGCCGGGCTCTACCCCAACCCGCAGGGCGGCTACCAGGGCGAGCAGATCCGCGGCGGCGACTACGGCGGGGGCGAGCAGGGCGGCTTCATCCAGCAGCAGGTGGTGCTGGGGGGCAAGCTCGGTTTGCGGCGCGGCATCTATGCCCAGCAAGCGGCGTCCGACCGGATCGAGGTGTCCGCCCCGCAGGTCCGGGTGCGCGACGATGTGGAGCAGGCTTTTTACGCCGCGCTCACCGCGCAGGCGCTCGCCGTACTGCGGCAGCGGCTGCTCGGGGTGGCCGCGGACGCGCTCCGCACCGCGCACGAGCTTGAAAATGTAGGCCAGGCAGACGCGCCCGATGTGCTGCAAGCCGAGGTGGAGTCCGAGCAGGCCAAGGTGGATTTCGTGACGGCCCAGCGGGCGTTTCTCCAGGAGTTCCGCGTACTGGCCGCGCTCGCGAACCAACCCGCCCTACCGCCCGCGCCGCTCCGAGGGGATTTGGAAGCCCCGCCCGCGCTTGATGCGGAAAAGCAGGTGGCGGACGTGCTCGCGAACAGCCCCACGCTGAAGCGCGCCGAGCAGGAAGTGCGGGTGGCCGAGGCGCGGGTCAAGGACGCCCGGCGCGAGGCGGTGCCCGACCTGCTGCTGCGCGCGGGCGAGCAATACAACGGCGAGGCCCTGGTGGAAACGCCGCGCCGGCATGTAAGCGCGCAAAGCTTCGCGTCGGTCGGGATCAACCTGCCGCTTTGGAATCGCAACGGGGGCAACATCCAAGCCGCCGGGGCTGAGCTTGGGCGCGCGCGGGCCGAGGTCGATCGCATGCGCCTTGCGCTGCGGCAAACGGCCGAGCCGCTGGCGGAGGACTACCAGGCGGCGCGGTTCAGCGCCGAGCGCTATCGCGGCGAGCTGATCCCGCGCGCCCGCCGCGCTTATGAGCTGTACCTGCTCAAGTACCAGCAGGCGGCGGAAGCCTACCCGCAAGTGCTGGTGTCGCAGCGGACGCTGTTTCAAACGCAAATCGGCTACCTGCAAGCGCTTCAAGGCGAGTGGGCCGCGGCCGCCGCGCTCCAAAACTACACCCTGCGCGGCGGCTTGGAAGCGCCGACCGCGAGCGGGTCAAGTGCGACCGACCTGAACCTGCCGACCGGGGGCGGGGCGGAGTGAGGCGGGCTGGAACTGTCCGGAAACGGACACACTGTCCATTTCCGGACACTTTTCAGTGCGGCTTGCACGAAGAATCAACAACTTAGAATGGCCCTCGGATTGCGAGTAGAGAGAGCACGGGGACCGTTCAGCCCCGGCAGGAGCCCGAGCCGATGCTTTCACTTACAACCGCCTTTCTCCGCAGTTTGTGGCAAGACCTCCGCTACACCGCGCGCCAGCTCCGCAACGCGCCCGTGTACGCGCTGACCGCCGTGCTCACCCTCGCGCTGGGCCTGGGCGCGGCGACCGCGATGCTCGCGATCGTGGATTCCGTGCTGGTGCGACCTGTGAACCTGCCCCACCCGGAGCGTTTGGTCAGCTTTGCAGCGATCAGGCCAGAAGGTCAATCGCCGTACTTCAACTTCGCCGATTTTGACGCTTTGCGGAAGCGCGCACACAGTTTGCAAGCCGTCGCGGGCTGGAGCAGTGTCCCCGGTCCCGTAACTACGCCGGACGGAACCCGTGTAGGTGTTGTATTTCAGGTAGAGCCGGGCTTCTTTCAAGTTCCCGGCATCCCAGCCCACTTCGGCCGTACACTTTCCGAGCAGGATGAACGTGCCCCCTTGGCGGTAGTGACCGACGAGTTTTGGCAAGGACGTCTGGGTGGCAGCCGTCACGCGATCGGTTCCACAATCAAAGTCAACAATCGCCTCGTCACGGTTGCCGGAATCCTGCCTCCCGATTTCTCTTTTCCCTATCTTGCAGGTGAAGCGGTTTACCTGCCGTTCGAACCGGATGAAAAACGGCAGAAGGACCGCACTTTTTCGTATTTGGCGATTACCGCCCGGCTCCAATCCAGTGCGACCGTTGCAGCAGCGGCGTCGGAAAGCCAATCTGTCTATGCCCACGCAAGCTTGCCGAATGAGAACAATCGAGGCAAGCTCCTTGTCCGCACGTACTTCGACTCTATCACCGGTTCCGAGCAGCCTGCTCTGTTCGCCCTGCTTGGTGCCTGCGCTGTGCTCTTACTGATTGCTTGCGCCAATTCAGCGAACCTCCAAATCAGCCGCGCTGTCACCCGCACGGGCGACATCAGCTTGCGCGCCGCGCTTGGCGCGACCCGCGGCCGCTTACTCCGCCAACTCATGACGGAAAGCATCACCGTCTCCCTGATAGGAGCGACTGTCGGTCTCGGCCTCGCGTCCGCAATCATCGGCGGCATACGCATTGCATACAGCCATGAGTTTTCACGCTTCGACGAGATCGCCCTGCGCCCGTCCATGTTTCTTGCCTGTGTTGTTCTTGCTGTTTTTACCGGCATTTTCGCCGCACTTGCACCGGCTTGGAGCGCCATGCGCGCTGCCGGTGCTCTACACACAATGCAAGCCGCGCGGGTCACACGAAGATCACGTCTGTCCTCCTGGCTCATTGTTGTCGAGCTTGCCCTAACATGCTCCCTACTCGTGACCGCCGGACTTTTTCTCCGCACTTTTCTTGCCCTGGAGCAAACGCCGCTCGGCTTCAACCCGCGCCACGTCACTGAGATTACCCTCATGCCGCTCAACCCGAAGCAGACCGGTCCCGCTCTCAAACAAATGCAAACCCGACTGCTCGCGCGCCTTGCTTCTTTGCCCGGGGTGCAGGCTTCCGCCGCGCAAAGCTC
>CAXTUV010000283.1:0-4894 GCA_964247445.1 uncultured Acidobacteriaceae bacterium
TTTCGACCAGCACCAGCAACCGCGGACGGAAAGAGCGCAGCCAAGCGCGGACGGCAAATGCGAAGTCGAGTGGGAAGTAGAAAACCCGATCCGCGCCGAAGCGCTCGCGGGCCAGCGCCTGACCGGTGCGGGTGGTCGTGGAAACGTATACATCCGCGTCCTCGCGCAGGAGCCGGACTAGCGGCGCCGCGGCCAGCACTTCGCCGACAGACACGGCATGGAGCCAGATCGCGGGGCGCTCTCCTGAGGGCGGCCGGAGACGCGCCGGCATTTTGCCCAAGCGCTCGCGCGCGCCCTCGCGGTACTTGCCGCCGCGCCGGAGCTCGCGCGCCCACCAGGGCAAAGTGAGCGTGAGCGCAAGCGCAAGCCCGGCGCTGTAAATACTGAGCGCGGCGACGCGGGCGGGTGATGGGCGAGAAGACAAACCAGGACCTCGACCGATGATAATGGCGGGTATGCGCCTGCTCGCCTGCCTTGCTGCTTCCCTGCTGTGCCTTCCACTGCTCGCGCGGGCCGAGCACAAACCCGATCCGGCGAAGTCCGCCGCCCAATACCCCGCGCATGTCACCGAGGACGGTGTAACCGTGGCAGCGGACCCGTATGACCGCAAGGCCAAAATGGACGTGTTTCGGGTGGATTACCTGGACTATACCTTCGTCCCGATCCGGCTCATTGTCACCAATGATACCGATAAGCCGGTTTCACTAAGTGACGCGCGCATTCTGCTGCTCCCACGCGAAGGGCAAGGGGTAAACGCGGGCGAGCCTGAAGATGTCGAGCGCCGGGTAAGCCGCCGCGACCGCACGGGGACCACGATCCCGGTCGGGCCGCTAAAGTTGCACACCAAGGGCAAGAACGCGGACAGCAAGATAGAAGCCGACTTCAGCGAGTATGAATACTCCGCCCTCGCTGTCGAACCGCATACGACCCGCGCCGGGTTTTTATTTTATGACGTGGAAGGATCGGGTAAGAACCCACTCGCCGGTGCTAAGTTAGCGCTCCGCAAGATGCGCGACAGCAACGGCCAGGAGATGTTCGCGTTTGAGGTGCCGCTGGACGCTTACCTAAGCTCCCAGCCTAAGTGAAGCTACACGCCCTTCTTCTGCGGCTCCCACACGTACTTATGAATTTGCAGGCTCAGCCGGGCCGGCACAGCGTCGGCGAGCATCCATTCGACTAACTCACGGGGGTCAAGCGCGCAGTTCGCGGTGGAGCGCTCCGGGCTGGGCTGCTTCTTAAACGCGGGCGAAAGCAGGATTTGTCCCGCCCGTGTTTGCAGTTGGTGCGTGGCGATGAAGGTACGGGCAAACTCATAGTCGGCGCGGTCGGCGATGACAAACTTCACTTCGTCACGCGTGGTGAGCGCATCGAGGTTTTCCATGCGGAACCGCCCGGCTTCCCCGGACCCAGGACACTTCACATCGACGATTTTGTGCACGGCCGGCGGCACATCACCTAAGGGGCGCTCGCCGCTGGTTTCAATCATCAGCTGGAACCCTTGGGCGAGCAAACGCTCCATCAGCGGGATCAGCTCCCGGGCTTGCAACAGCGGCTCTCCCCCGGTGAACTCAACTAAGCGCACGGGAGCCAGAGCTTCGATGTCCGTGATAATTTCGTCAGCGGATCGCTTATACCCACCCGAGAAGGTGTACTCAGAGTCGCACCAAGCACAGCGCAGGTTACAGCCTGCCAGGCGCACGAAGATACATGGCACACCGGCGAAGCTCGACTCTCCCTGTACGGATTTATAAATCTCGATCAGATGCACGGGCTACTCATAGTAAGTGGCGCAGGAGGTGTCGGTTTCATAAATGGTGCAATCCTTGACGCTCACCCGGCCTTTGGTAAGCGAGCTTAGGTGCTCGTTCGTTTGGTCGAAGAAATACTTCGCCAGGTTTTCAGCCGAAGGATTGACCTCGGTAAACGGCTCGAGTTCGTTAATCATCTTGTGATCCAGGTACTCGACGACCGGCTTCAGCACGCCCTTCAGCTCCTTGAATTCGAGCAGAAGTGCGGAATTGTCTAGTTGGCGGCCGCGCAGCGTCACGCGCACCTTGTAGTTGTGCCCGTGCGGGTTTTCGCACTTGCCATGGTAGTTGCGCAGGTAGTGGCCGGAGGAAAATCCCGCGTCGACGGTGATCTCAAACATAGTTCCAGTGTACCGCTCAGCCGGCGAAGAATCGGCGCACCTCTTCCAGCTCGCGCGTGACGCGGTACGGCGGCAGGCTCGAGAGGAACGCCTTCCCGTAACCCTTGCGGATGCGCGGGTCCAAGAGCACGAGCACGCCGCGGTCAGACAGCGAGCGGATCAGCCGTCCGAAGCCCTGCTTGAGCGTGATCACCGCCGAGGGCACCTGATAGTCCAGGAACGGCTTGCCCCCGGCTGCCTCGACCGCGCGGGTGCGGGCCGCAACCACCGGGTCCGACGGGACGGCAAATGGAAGCCGGTCTACGATCACGCAGGAAAGCGCTTCGCCCTGCACGTCGATCCCCTGCCAAAAGCTCGACGTGCCCAGCAGCACCGCGCCCGGCGTGCGCCGGAACTCATCCAGCAGCGCCTGCCGGGGCGCTTGCCCTTGCAGCAGCAGCGGCCAGGGAACCGTCGCGAGCAGGCGGTCATAAGCGTCGCGCATCTGCGCGTAGCTCGTAAACAGACAAAATGCCCGGCCGCGCGAGGCTTCGAGCACCTCGGCGATGGTCTTCGCGGCCTCCGCGCTGAACCCGGGCGAGCGCGGATCGGGCATCTGCGGCGGCAGATAAAGGAGCGCCTGCTCGGCATAGCGGAAATGCGAGGGCACCACGAGCTCCTTCGCGTGTTCCAAGCCGAGGCGCCCCCGCAGATGGTCGAACTTGCCTTCGACCGTCAGGGTTGCGGAGGTCAGCACCACGGTCGGGAAAACGTTAAACAGGGCCTCGCCCAGCACGCCCGAAACGTCGATCGGCGTGGCCTGGAGAAAGGTGTTGTAGCTCGATTCCCTTCCCCGCCCGCCGCCGCGCCGCTCCAGCCAAAACACGGTGTTGTTGTCCTCGGCTTCCATCAAGAACTGGAGCTTGTCGTGGAGCTCGTTCGCCCGACGCTTCAAACCGGGAGCTTCTTCCACCTCGCGCATGCGGTCCAGCTCGCCCGCGAGCAGCTTCAAGCCGGCAAGCACACCCAGGTACAGCTCGCCGTGCTCTTCCAGAAACTCTTCCCGGCCCCCAAACTGCGCCCGGCCTTCCGCGCCCAGCGGCAGCGAGGCAAAAAACATCCGCGCCCGCTCGCGCGTTGTTTCGGCGGCCGCCTTCGCGGTGGAGCCCGCCGTGCGGTGCGCGCGCAAGAGCAGATCCAGGTCGCGCGCGAGCTCCTCAAAGCGGATGTTTGAGACAGCAAGCCCGAAATACGAACCGGCAATGTCTTCCAGCTCGTGCGCTTCATCGAAGATCACCGCATCAGCCTCGGGCAGCACCCCGGCATCGGGCGCGTTCGCGGCCTGCTGCTTAATCGCGAGGTCGGCGAAAAAGAGGTGGTGATTCACGATGATCAGGTTCGACTCAGCCGCCTTGCGCCGCATTTCCGTGATGAAGCAACGCTCGAAGTCCGGGCAGGTTTGGCCCAGGCAGGCCTCCGAGCGGGCATCCAGTTTGGCCCACAGCGGGGAGTGCTCGGGCAGCTCTCCAACCTCGGCACGGTCGCCTGTCGTGGTCGTGCGCTCCCAGCGGACCAGCGCGTTGAACTGCTTGATCTCATCCAGGCCTGTCAGGATGGGCTCGGACTTCAGCGCATCGAGTTTGCGCCGGCACAGGTAGTTGGCGCGGCCTTTCATGTAAGCGGCATGGAGCGGCCCAAGCATGGACTCAAGAAAAGGTATGTCCTTGAAAAACAACTGCTCTTGCAGGTTCTTGGTTCCGGTCGAGACAATGACGCGTTTGCCCGAGCGGAGCGCAGGCAGCAAGTAGGCCAGCGTCTTGCCCGTGCCCGTGCCGGCTTCAGCGATCAGGTGCTGCTTGTCCCCGAGCGCGCGCTCCACCGCCTGCGCGAACTCCAACTGGCCCCGGCGAAACTCGTACGGCAGCGAGGACCGCGCGAGCAGGCCGCCGGGTGAAAAGAACGCATGTAGGCTGGGGAGCTCGGGCACGGGGAGTGGTTCTATCATAGAAGTTTGCCCGTTCTTCGCCTCCTCAAGCGCCACGGGCCGGAGGCCTCCCATGAAAAAAAGCTCATACCGCCCCAACCCGCTGCCCCACTCGGAAGAAGCAGTCGGCATGCCGCTGATCGCCGTGTGCGGGCGGCCCAACGTGGGCAAGTCCACGCTTTTCAACCGGCTCACCGGCACGCGCCGGGCGATTGTCGGCGACGAGCCGGGCATCACGCGCGACCGCATCTACGGCGAGGTGCACTGGGCCGGACGCGTCGCGCGCGTGGTCGATACGGGCGGCATCGTGCCGGATGATGAAGCGCTGATCCCGGCCGAAATCTTTCGGCAGGCCCGGACCGCATTTGAAGAGGCGTCGACGATCGTCATGGTGGTCGACGGGCGCACGGAGCTGGCCGCGCCGGACATGGACTTGGCGCAGCTGCTGCGGCGGTTGGGCAAGCCCATGTTCCTCGCGGTGAACAAGACCGATTCGCTCGCCCAGGAAGCCGCGGCGCAAAACTTTCGGCGGCTGGGATTCAACAATCTCGTCGCCATCTCCGCCGAGCACGGGTACGGGGTGGGCGACCTGCTCGATGAGGTGTTCAGCGCGCTGCCGGTGGTGCCGGAGCCGGCGGAAGGACAAGAGCAGATCCTTCACTTCGCTCAGGATGACACCGGTCGGCAGGATGGCACCAACGGGGCGGCTCAGGATGACCTCGATGGGCAGCTTGACCTCAATGGGGCGGAAGCGGACGACGCGCCCGCGCGCCATCGCACCC
>CAXTUV010000284.1:0-698 GCA_964247445.1 uncultured Acidobacteriaceae bacterium
AAACCGCTGAAGCCACGAAGCAGCTCGAAGCCGCCGCCAAGGCCATCCCCAACCCGCCCGACCCCGACGTGCAGGCCCAAGCCAACCGCACCCTGGCCCGCCTGCTGGAGCCGACCGAGCCCGAGCGTGCCCGGCAGGCGCTGGTGTCCGCACTGCGTGAAAGCCCGGAAACCGCAAACGATCAGCTGCTCGCGGGCGAGATCGCGGCGCGCCTGGGCGAGCGGGACGCGGCGGCGGACGCATACGCGAAGGCGCTCGATTCGGCGCCGATGGGCAGCCCCGAGCGCGCGCAAGCGAGCGCCGGGCTGGCGCACCTGCTGATCGAGGAAAAGCGCTGGCCCGATGCAGAACCGGTGCTGCGGAAAGCGCTGATGGAAGACCCGACCGACCCGGCTTTGAACGCGGAGCTCGCGCAGGTGTTGACCGAGGAGGGCAAGCCCGCCGATGCGGTCGCGGTGCTCGAAAACCTCCACGCCGCCAAGCCTGCCGACCCACGCGTCGCGGCGGCGCTCGCGGACGTA
The DNA here is from genome assembly GCA_964247445.1 of uncultured Acidobacteriaceae bacterium. Lineage (GTDB taxonomy): Bacteria > Acidobacteriota > Terriglobia > Terriglobales > Acidobacteriaceae > EB88. The sequence continues at coordinate 522 of CAXTUV010000284.1, forward strand.
TACACCCAGACCGGGAACACGGCGAAAGCCGGGCCGCTCTACGAGGAAGCGCTGAAGGCCGACCCGCACGACCCGGCGCTGCTCGCCGGCCAAGGCGATACTCTGGTAAGAGCCGGGCAGTTCTCACAAGCGCTCCCCTTGCTGGAGGCAGCAACCCGGCTCGACCCATGCAACGAG
>CAXTUV010000284.1:725-4890 GCA_964247445.1 uncultured Acidobacteriaceae bacterium
CTTTGGCGATGCGCACGAAAGTAATGCCGGAAACTGCGGCTACCTATTTCCTAGAGGCCACGGCTTGCGATACTCTGCACCAAACAAAGCGCGCGGCCGCGCTCTACCGGCAGTTCTTGTCGGTTGCCGGCTCCGGCTATCCCGACGAAGTGTGGCAGGCACATCATCGTTTGGTAGCCCTACAGAAGTAGCTTGAGCCGCCGCTGCAACCGGAAGCACTTAGGAGGTGCTCCGATGAACATGACCGCTCGCGTTCTCGCTTCACTCGTTCTTGCCGTGGCTCCCATGGCGCAGGGGGCCGACTTTCGCCCGCTCGATCCGTCCGCGCTGCAAGCGCTCGCCGACAAAGCCGAACACGCGGCTACGCGCGAGCAGCTTTACCTGTACGCCCAATTGGTGCGATCCAGCACGGAGACTGCCGGCAACAGCTTGGCCTCCGGCGACGTCAAGGCCGGCAACACAGCATTAGTTTCAGTGTTGACCTATGCCACCGCGCTTGATGCCGCTGTCGTCCACGATGCGAAAAAACTCAAGGACGCGGAAATCCTGCTCAGGGAAAGCGCGTTTCGGCTGAAGGCTTCCATGCTGGCTACCGCGGTCGAGGACCGCCCGGCGATGGCAGCGGCGCTCAATAAAATCAACGCCGCTGAAGCCAAGGTGATGAGCGCGGTCTTCGCGAAATAATGCCTGTTCGAAGCCGCCGTGCTATTGACCTGACGTTTACCTTGCTGTGAAAAGGGAAGGCAAAAAGATGACGGCACCGCGGGACGTATGGGGGGAGGCGATCGGTACTGTCCAGTCATTCTTCTCGCGATTTGGCGCGCCGATAAGCGCATGGACGATCTGCGCATTGCACTCACCGAGGAAATGAAAGAGATCAAAGGTGAGATCAAAGAAATTCGGCGCGACATGCACAACTTCAACCATGAATTAGGCAAGCACGACGGCCGCCTCCATACACTGGAGAGGAACCGGCAAGTAGCTGATTTAGACCTCTCCGCCAGGCCGGAACTGGATGCTTGGCAGGTCCTCCACGACCCGACGCAGCGCCTGCTCCCAGCGCCCGTGAATCAGATCGAGCTCCGCGTCGCCCGAGGCGAACCGGCGATAGCTGTCAAGGCGCAGCTCGCCGCGCCGGTTCTGGACAAGCTCGACCGGCGGCCCGACGGTCCCGTTCGATCTCATGGTCGCGTCCATGCTCAAAAGCGCGTATTTTGATGCCGCATCGAGCGAGGTGGTGCGGGCGTCGATGCCCCGGTCGAGGATCGGCCGGCCGTACTTGACCTCGCCGATTTGGAGGTAAGGCGAGTCTTCGGTCGCGCAAATCGGGTTGCCCTGCGGGTAGATGAGATACAGCTCCAAGTCAGCGCCGGCAATCTCGCCGCCCAAAAGCAGGTGAATGTTGAAGGAAAAGTCGTCCTTGGCCAGCGCTTCGCGGTCAATGTCGGAGATGCGCCGCACACACGCGCCGACAGCCCGCGCGGCTTCGTACATGTTTCCCGCGGCAGCAAGCCCATTGCCGTGCCGGTACTCATCCTCCAAAAGGGCGAGCACCGACTGCGTGATCGACAGGCTACCCGAGGTCAGGATCACAAACGCACGCTCACCTGGCGTGACGAACCGGTGCAGCTTGCGGCAAACGTTGACTTGGTCGTACCCGGCGTTGGTGCGGGAGTCCGAGGCCATCACGAGCCCCTCGTGCGTCTTGATCCCGAGGCAGTAGGTCATCGCTTGCTTGGATGCGGCTCCTTGGTAGAGTCTTAGCACACCGGCGTGCATACAGACAGGTATGCACGCGGCCAGGAGGTTACTACCCAGTGCATCTTCGCCTCGGCTACGACCTTCGTTTCGATCTGCCCGCGCCCGTGGCGATCGTCGCCCTGCTGCACGTCCACCCTTCCGTGCAGTCACGCCTTCTGACGACAGACGCGGTCGGCACTGAGTCCGGGCTGCCGGTACGCGAATATGTGGACTCGTTCGGCAATCGGTGCTCGCGCATCCATGCACCGGCCGGGCCGCTGCGGCTCCACAACATGCTCGAAATTATCGCGCCCGACACCCCTGACGAAGCAGGCACGGACGCGGCCGAAATGCCGGTCGAGGAGCTGCCGGACGAGGTGCTGCAGTTTCTGCTCTCAAGCCGCTACTGCGAGGTGGACTGCATGGTGGCCATTGCCGGCGAGCTGTTCGGCCACCTACCGCGCGGTTGGGCGCGGGCGCAGGCCGTGGCGGATTACGTACACCGCATCATCCGGTTCGGCTACCCGTTCGCCCGGCCTACCAAGACCGCGCTCGACGTGTTCACTGAGCGCACGGGGGTGTGCCGCGACTTCCAGCACCTGGCCGTGACGCTGTCTCGCGCGCTCAACATTCCAGCCCGCTATGCGACCGGCTACCTGGGCGATTTCGGCATCGCGCCCATGCCGCCGCCCATGGACTTCAGTGCCTGGTACGAGGTCTTCCTTGGCGGGCGCTGGTGGACCATGGATGCCCGCTTCAACGTGCCGCGCCTGGGCCGGGTGCTGATGGCCACCGGCCGCGACGCCGCGGACGTGGCCCTGACTACCTCGTTCGGCGCGGCCGACCTGCGGCACTTCGAGGTGATCGCGGAGTGGCTCGACGAGCCTCGGCGAGTCGACATGAATCCTGGCGAGCCTCGGCAAGTCAAGGTAAATCCTGGCGAGCCTGGGCGAGTCGAGGTGGTGCCGATTTCGCAAACCGAGCTCACCCACACAGGGCAGCAGCGCGTCACCGTGGAAGCGGAAGAGCCCGCCGCGGGGGCGCGGTGAGCACACTTGCCCCGCGCTTCACGGACCCATTCCTGCGCGAGTACTTTCTCGACGCGGCTTACGACGAGATGTTCACGCCCGATGGCGAAGTGCGCCCGCAGTACCGGCTGTTCTTAGACACCTATCGCTCGCTGCCGCACGAAGAAATCCTGCGCCGGAAGCACTCCGCGGACGTGAGCTTCCTGACCCAGGGCATCACCTTTACGGTTTACGGCCGCAAGGAAGGCACCGAGCGCATCTTCCCCTACGACCTTCTGCCGCGCATTATTACCGGCGAGGAGTGGCGCACCATCGAGCGCGGCCTGGTGCAGCGCATCACCGCGCTCAACCAGTTCCTGGCCGATGTGTACGGCGAGGGGAAGATCCTGAAGTCCGGGGCCGTTCCGCGCGAGATCGTCTACTCCTGCCCGCACTTCCGGCGCGAGATGCGCGGGCTGCAAGTGCCCCGGAACGTCTACATCGCCGTGACGGGGACCGATCTGCTGCGGCTGGCCGACGGATCATTCGCTGTGCTGGAGGACAACCTGCGCGTGCCTTCCGGGGTGAGCTACATGCTGTCGACACGCCGGGTGATGAAGCGCGCGTTCCCCATCATCTTTCGCGAGTACGGCGTCCAGCCCATTGAGCACTACCCGCAGGTGCTGCTGGCCGCGCTGCGGGCGCTCGCGCCCGAGGGCCGCCCGGAGCCGACGATTGTGCTGCTCACCCCTGGCGTGTACAACTCCGCCTACTTCGAGCACACCTATCTGGCCCGGCAGATGGGCATTGAGCTGGTGGAGGGCCGCGACCTCTTGACCCACAACAATGTGGTTTACATGCGGACCACTGCCGGACTAAAGCGTGTGGATGTGATCTATCGCCGGGTGGATGACGACTTTCTCGACCCGCTTGCCTATCGGGCCGATTCCATCCTCGGTGTGGCGGGCTTGTTTAACGCATACCGCGCCGGGAACGTTTCGCTCGCGAATGCGATCGGGACCGGCCTGGCCGATGATAAGGCGCTATACGCTTACGTGCCCGCAATTATCAAGTACTACACCGGCGAGGAGCCGATTCTCCAAAACGTGGAAACCTACCTGATGACCGACCCGGCGCAGCGCCGGTATGCGCTCGAGAACCTCCACAAGTTGGTGGTGAAAGCGGTCGGCGAATCAGGCGGCTACGGGATGCTGATCGGCCCAAGCTCGACCGCCGAGCAGCGGGAGGAGTTCGGGCGTCGCATCGAGGCGAACCCGCGCAACTACATCGCGCAGCCTACGCTTCAGTTTTCGCGCGCCCCTTGCCTGATGGAGGCCGACGCGGGCGGGTCCAGCATCGAGCCCCGCCACGTCGACCTGCGCCCCTTCGTGCTGACGGGGGCCGACGGCGTGCGCGTC
>CAXTUV010000285.1:0-4851 GCA_964247445.1 uncultured Acidobacteriaceae bacterium
GATCTCCATGCAAAAGCTGTATCACAAAACGAGGCTTAGTGTGAACAGGCTCTAGCTTCATAAACTAACATGCTCCATGCTTATAACGGTTTTGCGGATAAACATACCCCATCGTGGAACCATATCGCAAGCGGTTTTGTTGACGACTACCTAAGAGCATGAAGCGGGTTGCTTTTCTACGATTGGTATATCGCGTCCTTCGTAGGTGATCCATGTCATGCATCGATGTGGAGCGTTTATGGAGACCAGCATAAAGGCTGCTATTTACAGTTCAGAATAAGCCTCAATAATCAAATAACGCGGCACCTGGCGTTGAGGCATATCAAAGGTGAAGCTGCAACGCTAGGCAAATCAACACCGATCTTCGATTACAGCAATCTTCCATTGCAAAAGGTTCAATATTCGATTATGCGTCCCGAAGTCAACTTCTTCGACAATGCGGGCAGAATGACATTCGGGCAGATACACTTCTGGTCCGAGATTGCAGATGGGAGTTGCGACCGTAAAACAGCAGCTCTGTTCCAGTGGGACGAGCAGAGGCGCGCAAACTATTGGCAAACTTTTGATAAGGTGCTGACAAGCAAGCTGCCGGACTGGAATCATGAAGCAGAATACCGGCTCACGCTTCATTCCATGATCCACGATACTTCTAAATCGGCGATGCGCAAGCTCAAGTACAAGTTTGAAGACCTAAGTGGTATCATCTTCGGGATAAGCACGCCGCTTCAAAATAAAATCGCAGTAATGAGCGTGATAGAAGAGAAATGCCGCAAAGCGGGAAGGATGAAGTTCAACTTTTGCCAGGCATACTATTCCACGCGAAAACAGCAGATTGCGCTGAATTCTCTCGACTTAGTCAAGTTCAGGCTGTGAGATAAAGTTACAGTACGCAGTAAGTTAAATCGTTTACTTAACTTACCTGCGCAGGCTTACGCAATTCATTTCGGCGATGGCACGCTCAATCCATATGCGGATTTCCAAGCAGTGCACCCCCGCGCAGTTCTCATGCATGGCGTGTATGTTTACCAGGGGAGTTTCGCCGTCCCGCTTGCGTCAGCGCTTGTGAGGGTACGGGAGTCCGGGACACTGGCAAGTACGGGGCAATTCAATACCGCGCTCGCCGAAGCGCGAACAGCAGCTGCCCTCGCGCCGAACTCCGCCATCGTGCAGCTCAACCTTGCCGACAGGCTCGCGGATAGTTCGCGATGGCCTGCGGCGCGGGAGCACTACCAACTTGCAGAGGCCCCAGTCCGCGCGGTTCAGCCGGATTTGCAGGGCGATGATCTTCTACCGAAGATTCGTGCCGGGTTGAGCGCTATCCAGAGTCACCTTTGAGCGCTATCGTGAGAGCTTCTCAGATACTCCATCGCTCTGGGCAGGATCCTCAAAGATGAGATTCTTCGCCTCCCGCAATCCATGACAGAATCGCGCATGGAACAAACGCGCGCGCTGCCGCCGGTCTGGCTGATGGGGCTTACCAATGCAACGTTCGGCGCGTTTGCCGGTTTCGCGGTCGTTCCCATGCCGCAGATGCTCGCCGGCCAGGGCGTTCCGGGCGGACGCATCGCGGCCATTGTCGCGGCCGTGCTTTCCCCGGGATTTTGGATTTTTCTGCTGGCTCCCGTGCTCGATGTGCGCTGGAGCCGCCGCGCGTACGCCCTCGTGTTTGCCCTGGTTGCCGCGGGATGCTTGGGAGGAGCGGTTGCCGGCCGCGCCAATCTCCACTTGGTCGAAGCCTTGATGTTTGTCGGCTATATCGCGGTCTCGCTGGTGCAGGCCGCCGCTGGCGGTTGGGTAGGGGCGCTGGTGCCGAAAAGTGAGGACGCGCGGCTGGGTGCCTGGTTCAGCGTCGCCAATCTGGGCTCCGGCGGCCTCATGATGCTGGTCGGCGGCGCATTGGTGCGGGCTCTGCCGCCGCCTGTCGCCGGCACGGTGCTTGCGGGCCTACTCATGCTGCCGTCGTTGACTTACCTGCGCCTACCCGCACCCGCGCCCGCATGTACGCCCCTTGCTGAAAGCTTTCGCAAGCTGTTCGCGGAGCTGTGGGTCGTTCTCCGGCAGCGTGAAGTGCTCTTGGCGCTTCTACTTTTCTCGCTCCCGTCTGCCTCATTTACGCTCACCAATGTGCTGGGCGGCATCGGTGCGGACTTCCACGCGAGCGCGCGCGCGGTAAGCTTGCTGGCCGGGGCGGGTTCCGCGGCAGCCGGGGTCTGCGGCAGTCTGCTCTTGCCGGTGCTGGCCAAGCGTGTTCCGCTGCGACCTTTGTACCTGAGCATCGGCATCGCGGGAGGGCTTTTCACCTTAAGCCTTCTTCTGCTGCCGCGCACGCCATTTGCATTTGCGGTCGCGATCACAGGAGAGAACGCGTTTCAAGCTCTGGCTTTCGCGGCTGCCTTTGCCATCAGCTTCGCCGTCATTGGCCCCGGTAACCCACTGGCCGCGACCATCTTTTCCCTGCTGGTTGCGGCAACTAACCTGCCCATCATCTATATGGGTTTTGTGGACGGCCATGCGTATACCGCGGGCGGCCTGCGCGGAAGCATGCTTGCGGACGCGGGCATCAGCGTCGCCGTTTGCCTGCTCTTGGCCGTTCTGCTGCTTTTCTTGCGCCGCCCTCTACATCAGCAAGCGCGGGCCTGAGCGCTGCAACCGCGCGTACACCTCCCGGAGCCCATGCATGCAGGGCTCAAAAGACGCGCTGAGCCGGGCAAAAAAGGGTGCTTCCCGCTCGTACTCAAACAGGTTGAACTGCGAAACCACCCAGTAACTTTCCTGCCCCGCGCGCACCATCGCCTGCTCGCGCGCGAGGCTTTGGGCGTTGCGCGGGGCCATGCCGGAGGAAAACAGGAGGTAGTCGCCGATGTGCTTGCGCAAGCGGCGTTCGTCGTCGAAGGAAGCAGCGGTGCCGTGGACCGGGTCGGCGGCATGCAGCAGCGCCTCAATCTCGCGCACGGGGCGGCCCTGCTCATCAAAAACCGGATACAGCTTTTCGGTCGAGGAAAACTCAGTCAGCATGTCGGCGACGTAGGCGGCAATCTCGCCGTCGCGGTCCTGCCGCGAAGGCAGCGCGTCGCGGAAGCACTCGCGCACAAGCTCATGGAAGATGCGGCGAAGAGGGTGCGTGGGCGAAATCATGCGGTCCGTCTCCTTTTGCGTGCGTGTTCTCTTTATCGGCCTTTCAAGTGCTGTGCTTCAGACCTTCGCATGGTTTTTTCGTTGGGACAAGCACCGAAGTTACGTTGCGATGAATTTGCTTGGCAGTCGGACAGAGCAAGTGCGAGATGATTCAGATTTGAACAATGCCGTACCCTGCAATTTGCTCGCAGTTCACTCATCCCAGCACGAACGAGGGAGGCTGTCGCGTACTTCCAGCACAAGCGACTTTTGCTTTCGCGCTCGACTCGTCTGCCCCAGATCACGGCTATCGCTCCGGCTGCAATGTGCCGTTAACGTTCGCTGTCCAGGTGCGCGAGCATCGCCTCGGGATAGCGCGCGCCTTGTGCGGCATCCTTGGGCACAGCGCCTTCGATCGCTTCGAGGTCAGTGGGTGTGAGGTCCAGCTTCACGCCGTCCAGAGCCTCGGAAAGCTATTTAGGCCGCCGTGCGCCGATCAGCGGGATGATGTCCGCACCTTGCGCCAGAACCCACGCGATGGCCACTTGCTTCGCGGTTGCGCCCCTAGCCGTGGCGATGAAGCGTAGCCGGTCTACCACAGCGAGGTTGGCTTGGAGGTTGTCCCCTTGAAATCGCGGCATGTAAGCTCGGTAATCCGTACTCCCGTTAAGGCGGGAGCCGCTCAGCAAGCCGCGAGACAAAATGCCATAGGCCGTGATGCCGATTCCAAACTCTCGGCAGGTCGGCAAGATCGCGCTCTCGATGCCTCGCGATAGCAAGGAGTACTCAATCTGAACGTCGGTGATTGGATAAACAGCGCGGGCACGGCGAACCGTTTCGACCCCAACCTCAGACAAAGCAATATGCTGAATCCAACCCTTTTGCACACACCCCGCGAGTACACCGACAGTATCTTCAATGGGTACTCTTTGATCGAGGCCGCCTACCCGGTAGATATTGATGGAATCTACTTGAAGGCGACGAAGCGAATAGGCAAGATTGTTCCGTATAACCTCCGGACGGCCGTCCATCGGACCCCAACTCCCATCCGGATCGCGCAGGCCGCCGAACTTCACTGAAAGCTGATACCTGTGCCTCGAGATGCCCGTGAAGGCTTCGGCCAGGAGCATCTCGTTATGCCCGGAACCGTAGAAGTCGCCGGTGTCGAAAAGCGTTATGCCCTCGTCGAGCGCCGCATGCAGAGTAGCGATGCTTTCAGCACGATCAGCGGGATCGTACCCGTCCGACATCCCCATGCAACCAAGCCCAATCGCCGAAACCGCGGGACCGGATTTCCCTAATTGGCGTACGTCCATCTTGACCTTCCCTATAGTGAATTGGATGAACTACATCTTCGTTCCATGCCTCGCATTATGAAAGCCACTGGCAAACGCGCGTACCAGCCAAGGAAGACGCCTATGCAGGAGCGTTCGACAGTAACAGTGGAGGCGATTTTTGAAGCTACTGCTCAGCTTCTGATCGAATCCGGACTCGACCGGTTCAGCACGGAGCGCGTCGCTAAACGCGCCGGGTTTCAATCGGGACGCTCTACCAGTATTTCCCCAACAAGCAAACACTGGTGTACTCACTTCTGGAGCGCTACCTGGACGCCCTGGATAACACCCTTGAAAAGGTCTGCCAAGCTCTTGGGGAAGGACCGGTTGAGGCTCTGGTCACCGGCGCGATCAACACCTACATCGATGTAAAATTCGCTAACGTCGATTTAGCCGCCGCGCT
>CAXTUV010000286.1:0-4823 GCA_964247445.1 uncultured Acidobacteriaceae bacterium
CCCGCTTCCCGCGACCAGCATGCCGCAGCCCACACTCGCCTTCACTATGCCGCCTACAAACTCGATCAGCCCGGTCCAGATCATGTTGCGCACGCCTTCAACATCGGTCATTATCCGCGATACCAGCACGCCGGTCCGGTTCGCGTCATAGAACGAGACCGGCAGCCGCCCGATGTGCCCCTGGACCTGCTCGCGCAGCTCCGTGATCATGCGCTGCGCGGCTTTGGAGAGTAGCTGCGTAAGCGCGTAGGAGCTTGTTGCTTGGACGACGGTCGCTGTGAGCACCACCCCTACCAAGGGCGGCAACAAATCCGTCCGATGCGGCGCGAAGACCTTGTCCAGCAGAAACTTCGTCGTAAACGGCAGCACCATGCCGGCGGTGCTTTTGATCAGCACCAGTAGGAGCCCAAACAGCAGCAGCCAGCGGCGGGGCCGGATCAGCCGCCACACCTCCGGCAGAACCTTTTTCAGGTTCGGCTTGCGCTTCGGCTCGCTCGCTTGTGCCGCCGCACGCTGGGCCGAGCGCACGGTCGGTCCCCGTTCAGCACTGATACCGATACCGCCCCGCATACTTACGCCGCCGCCGTGGTCGTGCGCGCCCGGCGCGAGTTAATGAAGTTCAGCACACAAAGAATGACGAAGACGAGCAGCAGCACGGACATCGCAGCTTTCTCCTCAACCGCCACGGGTAACTTAAACTGCACCCCGGCCTGCATGCGGAAGAAGTCCACGATGGATTTCACGGTACCGAGAAAGCCGAGCAGCCCTACTGTCACCGCCACATGCATCCACAGCGCGCGCTTCTTGATGTCCGTCGTCCGACCCAGCACACCGCAAGCGGCCAGGAGGCAGCCGAACGCCGCCGGAATGAGCGACGTAGGGAATTTAGACCCTGTGCCCATGTAGGTGAAGATACCCAAGAGAATCAGGATGATGCCGACAAGGATCGTGAACCGCGCCATCCTTTTATCTTACCGGCACACCAAGGTAACAACCCGGTTGCGTTTCAAGCGGGTGAATGCGCGCGGTGCGCGACGCCCAAGCCTTCCAGCACCGCTTCCGCGACCGCGCCCGGATCGCCGACCGCATGCACATGGAGCGCGCTGCCCGGCACTTCCAGCGTATCGAGCTGCGAGTTGAGCAGCGCGGGACTCATGAAGTGGCCGGTCCGACGCTCCAAACGCTCTTCCAGCTCCGCGCGCGGCACCTCCAGCAGTACGAACCGCACCGCCCCCTCCGGCAGACCGTCGACCAGCGCGCGGCGGTAGCTTTCCTTGAGCGCCGAACAGGTCATCACGCCCTTGGTTCCGTCGTGCACCCACTTTTGGAGGACGCCGTGGAGCGCCGCAAGCCAAGGCGCGCGCTCTTCATCGGTAAGCGGCTGCCCGGCGTGCATTTTCTTCTTGTTTGCTGCCGAGTGGTAGTCATCGCCCTCGGCGAAGGTCCAGCCGGTGCGATGCATCAAGGCTTCGGCGACGGTTGTCTTGCCGCTCGCCGTCACGCCCATCAGGATTGCGATCATGCCTGTGCGCTCTTTCGTACCACGTCCAGCAGGTCGGCGGCCGACCACTGGTTGCCGGGGTACCACTTCATGATTTTTCCGTCCGCGCCGATGACAGCCGTGGACAGGGTGTGTTCCAGAGTACCCCCCTCACGCGGCACCGCGCCCACATCAAAGAATTGAAGCAGCGCCGCAAGGTCTTTTTGCTTAGGCGCGGCAAACGTCCAGTGGTCGAACGTTTCCTCGGTGTAGCGGCCGGTATACGCGCCGCCGTACGAGCGCAGCACCGCCGGGGTGTCGCGCTTGGGATCGAATGAAATCGTCAACAGGTGCGTCCCCGCGTACAGGTTGGGGTCGGCTCCGAGCTGCTTGTCCACATCGGCGAAGTTGTGCGACATGCGCGGGCAAAAGTCGGACAGCGGGCAGTTGGTGTACACAAAGGTGACCAGCAGCACCTTGCCTCGGTAGTCGCCCAGGTGCACCGTGCGGCCGTTCTGGTCGGTGAGCGCGAAGTCCGGGACCGCCTCGCCCGGCACGACCGGCTTGCTGACGACCTCGGGCGAAAGCTCCTGGACTTCGTGCGTGCGATCGGTCACCGCGACCCCGGACAGGCTCGACCCGGAGCTCGCTGTTTCGAGCGTCCCCGCGACTTGATCGCCGCGGTGCAGGTCTTTGAGGTCCGCCGGGTTCTTCAGGCGATACGGCATGATCATCGCGCCCATGAAGCCCGGGATGGCGGCCGCATCCAGCTCGACCTCACCGGAAGCAGCGTTCGTGCCGATGACTTTGCCGGTGATCGGATAGTGCTTCGCGGGACCGGCATCGGCGACCGGGGCGGGTGCTTGCCGGCAGCCGGTGCATAGGAGCGCGGCAGTAAGCAGGCCGGAGGTGAAGCGAGAGGAAGACACTCTAGCTAGTGTATCGAACCGGTACCGCGCCCATTCGCCGATTGCCGGCCGCTTCACATCTACCAGGGATAGGTGCCATCTTTATGGATGAAACCTGCGGTCGAACCATCTCCGGTCATCTGTGCGAGGCCAACAATTGCGATCGCGCCTTCCTCGATTGTCTGGTGACCGGAATGATTGTTTAAGTCGGTTGCGGTGTAGCCCGGGCATACCGAGTTGACCTTAACCTTGGTATCGCGCAAGTCATACGCCAGGTCCACGGTGAACATATTCAAAGCCGCTTTCGATGCGTTATACGCGAGCGCCTTTGCGTGGTAATACGGCGAGTTCGGGTCGCCATTGATCCCGAGCGAGCCAAGCCCCCTGGACACATAGATGATCTGCGCCTTCTCCGCCGCGCGCAGCAGGGGCAGCAAGGGTTGCGTAAACGCGACCGTGCCGAAGAAGTTCACTTCAAAGGTGCGTCTCAGCGCATCGATGTCCACATTGCTTGCATAGCCATCTTCCTTGCTGAGGTAGACCGCTGCATTATTGATCAGCACGTCAAGATGCTCGAACTCGTCGCCGATATGGCGGGCGAGCGCCGTTGCGCTGTCGGAGGCTTTGTTCAAGTCAGCCACCACGCAGCGAACGTCGGCACCTTCTGCACGAAGCGTCGCGGCAGCCTCTTCGCCTCGCGAGGCGTCCCTTGCCCCGAGAAGAACGCTAAATCCCGCTTTTCCCAGCTGACGCGCTACTTCGAACCCAATGCCCTTGTTCGCTCCCGTAATCAAAACAACTTTCGCCATGATCTCCTCCCAACAGTGCGGTAGGGACGCGATGCTCGTACTAAGATGTACGTCGTCCACTACTATTCTGTATAACGTACACAATGCTCTGAATTGGCGTCAAGATGTACAGTGTCCCTGGTGGCCTATCCAGCGAAAACCGACCGAAGCGCCATCTTGACGGCTGCTCTCGAGCAGGTGGAGCGCGAGGGCGTCGAAAAGCTCGCTGTGCGGTCCATCGCCGCGAAACTCGGCTTGGCACCCAATGCCTTGTATCGCTACTTCGAGAGCCTTGCGGCTCTAGAAGCAGCCGTGGCGGAAGAAGCTCGCCGGCAAATGCTGGAAGCCATGGAGGTTGCCGTCGAGAAAGAACCTGCCCAAGCGATTCGCGCCATCTGTGAGGCTTATCTCCGCTTTGCGCTCAATCGACCTCGCGTGTTCGCGCTCTACTTAAAAACGTACGGCGCGGAAGAGCATACGCCGCAGTGCAAGCAAAATACCGCTTTCTTTCTGAAGTATGTCAGCCGAGTATACGGGGAAGAGCAGGCAGACGAGGCATCGCATGCGCTCTGGGCATTTCTTCACGGCTCCGCGGTGCTGCTCGACGCCGGTCTCATCTCTGAGGACCGCGCATTTGCAAATCTACAGTTCGGCTTGAAGATGTGGACCGACGGAGCGACGAATTTGCCTGAAAAGCAGTGACGACCGGCGCATTTCCCGGAGATGGAACAAAGGTTTACCTCAGCGGTTCAGCTACGCCGCAATCCGGGATTTATTGTCGTGGTCTCCAAAGTTTGCCGCGGCACCCGTCCTTACAATGTGGGAGTGGTTCCTCCCCCGATCCTCGACGCGCTGGCCCAAGGCGCGCAGGTGCTCACCGGCACGCCGCGCGCCGCCCGCGCCTTGGAGCGGGCGTATGGCGAGCGGCAGCGGACGGAAGGCCGCGCGGGCTGGCCCGCGCCCGCGATCACGGACTGGGGCTGCTGGTTGGAAAGCCTCGCGGATCAGGTCGACCTGGGATCCATCGTGCTCACGCCGCTCCAGGAGCAGCATCTGTGGCAGCGGGCGCAGCGCGAGGAGGCTGAACAGGTGGTCGCGCCCGCACGTCTGGCGGACCTGGCCTGCGGCGCGTACAGCCTTTTGAGCAAGTACCGCGCGCACCCCCTGCGCCGAGCCGGGTGGGCCGCGGCGCACGAGGATGCCGCGCGCGTCCTGCATTGGGCTGAAGCATTTGCCCGTTTGTGCGGCGCACTCGGCCTGCTGCCCCGCTGCGAGCTCGAAAGCGCGCTGGCGAAGCGGGCAGCCGTACTGCGCGTGCCGCCGACCCTGGTGTTGGTCGGCTTTGAGCGCCGTACGCCTTCGCAGGATGCGCTTCTGTCGGCGCTCGGGTGCGAGGTCGTCGCGTTTGAGTCGGAAATTCCAGCGGAAGCGCGGCGCGTGGAAGCGCTGGACGATGCCGAGGAGCTGCGGGCTTGCGCGCGCGCCGTGCGGAATTGGGTGGAGGCGGGCGCGCGCGTCGGCGTGTTTGTACCGGATTTAGATCGGCGGCGCGCGCAGCTGGACCGCGCCCTCCGGCGCGCGCTCGAGCCCGAGTCGTCGCGGCCAGCCGCCACAGGGCAGCCCCCTGCGTTCGAGGTCTCGCTCGGT
>CAXTUV010000287.1:0-4809 GCA_964247445.1 uncultured Acidobacteriaceae bacterium
CCTCTACACCATCCCGGTCGGCGGCGGCCCGGCCAAGCGCGTCACCTGGCACCCGGCGGGCAGCTATCTCGCGGGTTGGACGCCGGACGGCCGCGACCTGCTCACGGCGAGCTTCGCGGACTCGTTCCGAACCTACTTTCGCCTGTACCGCGTCCACGCCGACGGCAGCGGGATGCCGCAGGCGCTCCCGCTGCCCTCGGCTGAGGCGGGCAGCTTTTCGCCCGACGGCGCGAGCCTGGCCTATAACCCATCTCGAAACCTATTCGCCGCCGCGCAGGACAACCGCATCGGCGCGCTCGTTGCGCTTGACGGATCGATGCGCTACTTTCCAGGGCTCGTCAAGCAGGCGGGGGACGTCCATCCGGAGCAGATGACCTTGCCGCTGCTCTTCTTCACACAAGGCGAGATCAGCCTGGAGGACGTCGAGCGCCACCACGCCTCGCCCGAGCAGGCCGGGCCGAATGTTCTGAACAGCTGGACGCACGGAGATTTGCTGACCGTGCATGACTTGGCGCTAAACCATACCGAACATAGCTCCATGTACCAGCGCAACGAGGACATTTGGAAGAGCTACAGCGAGACCCGGAAAGCGGATTACACCCGCGCGGACGGGATGGCGGGCTATGCCTGGATGTGCCGGTACACACTTCAGTTCCTCAACGCATACCTGAAGCAGGATGCCGCGGCCGTGGTTTATCTGAAGCGCAGCGCGACGGAAAACGGCGCGCCGCCGCACCTGCTGACCGCGACGTTCCGGCCTGCGCATGGCGCACCCGCGACTTACCTTTCGCTGCGCGCCGAAGCCGGACGGCAAGGGTTCGAGCACCTGGACGCGGTCTACGATGCGATGAGGAAAGAAGTGCCCGACTTCAAGCCGGAGGAGGACTCGCTCCTGGACTGGGCGAGCGCGCTGATTGAGGCAAACGGGCTGAAGCAGGCCATCGCCGTCCTCCAGCTCGACACCCGGCTCCATCCCGAGTCTGCTTACGGCTATGACATGCTCGGGCTGGCATATGCCTCCTCGGGCGACAGACCGCTTGCCGTTGAAAGCTACACCAAAGCTTTGGAGAAGGACCCATCTGACGAGGCTGCCAGATCCAAGCTGAAGGTGCTGAAAGGTTCATCAACACCGTAAGCCTTCCGCGTTCCTTTCAGAGTTTCAGAACGCTTGTTGAGCCGAGCTTAGCGCCGGTTCAGCTCATCGAAGGCTGGAAGGCGAGCGACTGCTAAGCTCCGGCCGTAGCGCTTCAGGCACACCAGCGGCCTTCCAGTCGAAACTCAGGCTCGGTTCTGATCCAATCAGAGCCATGGTGCAGGAGCAGAGTGCGGTGAGGGCGGCGGTGCCGCGCTTTGAAACAGTAGACCTGCTCCGCGGCTTGTCCATTCTGGCCGTCGTGCTGCTGCACTGCTGGATCCGCTTCGTCGGTTCGGGCGTCCTCATGGGAGCGGGGCTGCCGCCGTGGTCGCGTCGCCTGCTGCTCCACAACGGCGGCAACGGCGTCACGGTGTTCTTCGCGGTCTCCGGCTTTTTAATCACCCTGACCAGCGTGCGGCGCTTCGGCGGGCTGCCCGCGATGCGCGCCGGGCAGTTCTACCGCATCCGCTTTGCCCGTATCGGGCCGCCGCTGCTGCTGGTGTTGGCCATGCTGAGCCTGCTGCACTGGGGCAGCCTGCACTTCTATGCTCTTGATCCATGGTACGTCAAAAAGGCCGTAGGGCTGCTACAGGCGCTGTTTGCGGCGCTGACCTTTCGCCTGAATCGGCTTGAAGCCCGGACCGGCTACCTGCCCGCGAACTGGGATGTGCTGTGATCGCTCAGCGTGGAGGAGGTGTTCTACCTGTTTTTCCCGCTGGCCTGCGTCGCTTTGCTCAGCCCGCGTTCGCCGCTGCGGCGGACCGGGTGGCCGCTGCTGTTCCTGCTCGCGGGGGCGCTGCTGGTGCTCGGGCCGTGGGCGAGATCGGTGTGGATCAAGAGCGACATCGGGCAGGAGAAAAGCTATCTCGGAGGCATGAACGCCATCGCGCTCGGCTGCTTGACGGCTCTGCTCTGCGAGCGGTGGCCGCGCCCGACGCAAGCGCACCGCCCGTGGCTCTACGCCGCCGAGGCGCTCGGCTGGGTTCTCATTGCGTGGATCGCCTGCTGGCCGAGCTGGCATTGGCTGCACGGCACCAATCGCTTTCTCGCCAGGCACGATCTTGACGATACGGTGCTGCCGCTGGGCGCTTGCCTGGTCATGCTCGCGACCGTGCTGCGCGGGGCGCGCGGCGGCGGGATCCTGACCGCGCCGGTGCGCTGGTTCGGCAGGTACAGCTATGAGGTGTACCTCACGCACGAGTTCCTGGTGATCCTGGGCGTCCAAGCATTTCTGCGCTGGCACGGTATCCGGCCAGGTCTCTGGACGCTGGCGATCACCGCACTCACGGCCCCGCTGGGGTGGGCCATGGCGCACTGGTTCTCGGAGCCGATAAACCGCAAGCTGCGCGGGGCGCGGCCGCCGACCCCGGCAAGCACTTGATCCTTGACGAACTTCTGAGAGCGGCGGTCAGAAGCCGTAATGCTTTTGGTTCCAGCCCTTACTTCGGCTGTGCAGCGCCCAGCGGCTAGCCGAGAGTAGAAGCATGCGTGCTCTTCTGACCAGCCTGTGTGTCGTCTTGATCTTCATCTCTTCGTGCTGTGACGCCGAAGTGAACCCGACATGGACTGCTCCGATCGCGCCATTCCGAATCACTGACAACCTTTTCTATGTGGGTAGCCAGGATCTTGCCAGCTACCTCGTCGTTACATCGAAGGGCAACATCCTCATCAATGCGAACCTGGTTTCTTCCCCTCCGCTGATCCGCGCCAGCGTCGAAAAGCTCGGTTTCCGCTGGGAAGATACAAAGATTCTGCTCAACAGTCAGGCGCATGACGATCACATGGGAGGCGCTGCCGAGGTGGTTCGTGAAACGCACGCCGAGAACATGGTGATGGACGGAGACGTGAGCGTCGTCGAGACGGGAGCGAAGACAGACTTCCTGGCCCCGTCAGCGAACATACCGGGCTACCCTCCGTCGCATGTGGATCGCATTCTTCACGACGGCGACACCGTAACCCTCGGCGGGGTCATCCTGACGGCGCACAAGACCGCTGGCCACACACGCGGATGCACTACGTGGACCATGCAGTCCCATATGCCCGGAAACTCGGTCGGAGCCTTGCGAAACGTCGTGATCGTAGGCGGCACAGGGTTCTGGTCCGAGTACCATTTCGTTCCGGCCCACACTCACGCAGTGGGCTACCCAGGCATCGTCCGAGACTTCCGGCACACCTTTACTGAGCTGCGCAGTCTGCCTTGCGACAGCTCCCTCGGAGCACATGGGCAGTATTTCGACATGCTCGACAAGCTGAAGCGCTACCCGAAAGACGGGCCGCGGGTCTTTATTGATCCCATCAGCTACAAGGAGTACGTCGCTGACGCGCGACAAACCTTCGAGCGGGCGTTGCAGGAACAAGAAGCTGCCTCCGCGCGTTGAACCCGACCTGCTGCTAATCGCAATTCAGAGATTTTGACACGCGATTGCGCCTGCTGACTGCCGGCCGGGCTTGCTTTTCAAGAGTGAACAACCAAGGTGGCCGTCACCGCGTGCGTCACGGAAACTCCGTTCTGCATCGCGGTGGCGTTGATCGTGAAGGTGGTGGTCTGGCTTGCCGGTTGTGGCGGCGTTTGCGATGCCGCATGCGAGCCCCCGCAGCCGAGCAGGATAAAGCAGAGCGGCGCAAACGCAATCCACGCTCGCTGATAGGTACGCCTCGCACCCAATCGACGTAACGAGAACAGCGCGAAGCTGAACAAGGAGGCGTAGCCCAACCCGTGCGCCCGGTCGGATGCGGCGAGCGCGGAGGTGGTAATCGCTACGAAAACGGTTCCGGTTGCCGGGCCGCCTGCGATGGCGACCGGAGCGGTGGCGCACACGGCATAGCTCGGCAGCCCCGAGCAGCTTAGGGTGACTTGGCCGGTAAAGCCAGCCTCGGGATTGATCGATACGTTGAACGACGCGCTCGCACCGGGAGCAACCGTCTGCGGTCCGGAAGCGAGGCTCGGCGTGAAATCTGTAATCTGTTGAGTCAGGGCGGGACTGGTACCCGCGTTGTAGCGTGCATCGCCTCCATACCTCGCGGTAAGCGTATGGCCGCCGCTGCTGAGATTAGAAACTGTGAACTGGGCTGTTCCGTCCGCCCCCAGAGCTTGCTGGCCGAGCACATCGCTCCCGTCAAGGAGCTTTACCATACCGGTCGGAACCGCGGAGCCGCCGCCGACCTTTGCTGTGAAGGTCAGGCTGCTGCCGACCAGCAGGCCGCTGCCCGATGCGGTCAGGGCGATGCTGGATTGCGCCAGGGTCACTGCTGAGAAAAGCAGCGTCACAGTCCTCGCGGACGGCGTGGACGCGACGATGTCGGGCAGTCCATCCCCGTTGAAGTCCGCAACGGCGAGATTGTAGGAAAGCGCCGGAAATTGGAAGAAGTCGGTGGTGCCGAGGGAGCTCGGAAAGCTGCCCGCAGCATCACTCGGGAGCAGCGTGAGGACGCCTGTTGTGTTGTTCAGCACCACTGCATCGGGCCTGCAGTCCAAATTGATGTCGGCGGCTACGGCAGAGGCGTATTCAGGCCCGCTCAGGCCGGAAAAGTTGTTGTCCGTGTTGAGCGTGACCATTTGGTCGGCTGCAAGCTGAAAGGTGCCGTCGCCGTTGCCGGGCGCAATAGCCGCCCCGCTGCCGCCCGCAATCAGCAGATCGAGTTTTCCGTCCTGGTTGAAGTCCGCGGCATCGAGC
>CAXTUV010000288.1:0-4438 GCA_964247445.1 uncultured Acidobacteriaceae bacterium
GAATTAGGCGGGGCTGCGGCGGAACTCGCTTCCCTCCCCACGCGGCGGCCTCCCCGCACGGCACTCTCAGGTCGCCCGCACTTCTTTCCTCAACCCCGGCTCGCCCAAGGACTGCGCCTCCGGGAGCTTGCGCATGCGGCCATCGACATCAGCGATGGGCTGTCCACCGACCTGCACCACCTTTGTGAGAACTCCGGCGTCCACGCCGAGCTCTTTTCATCGCTCATTCCCCTGCACCCGCTCACCCGGCGCATGCCGGACCCGCTTGCGCTTGCCCTGCACGGCGGCGAGGACTACGAGCTGCTGTGCACCGCCGCTCCGTCCGTGAAGATACCTCGCAGCATCGCGGGTGTGCCCGTCACGCGCATCGGCGAAGTACGGCGCGGCAAGCCGGGCATTACGCTCGTCAACGAAGACGGTATCCGTGCTCCACTCAAGAATCTCGGCTGGGAGCACTTCACCGCGCCCGCTCAAAAAAGCTTAAAGCCGCGTCGCCCTGCTCCAGCACGCGGGTCCGCTTGAGGCCGGGATAGCTCTGCTCCAAGGCCGCGACGCGACGGTGTTCCGCGACCACGATGCCGCCTTCCGCGAGCAGCCCGGCGACCCCTTCCAACACCGCTGTGTAGGCAGCCGCATCCGCGTAGGGCGGGTCCAGGAAGATGATTTCAAACGCTCCCGCACCGCGGAGGAGCCAGCGCCGCACCGCCGCAGCCTCCACGCGCACCCGCGCTTCCAGCCCGAGCGCCGCCGCGTTCGCGCGGATCGCCGCGAGAGCCGGCGCGGCCTGCTCCACCAGCACGGCTTCCCGCGCGCCGCGGCTCAGGGCTTCCAAACCGTTTGCCCCCGAGCCCGCGTACAGGTCGAGGAATCGCGCCCCTTCCACACGTGCGCCCAAGACATTGAATAGCGTTTCCCGGAGCCGGTCTGAAGTGGGCCGCGTCGCCATGCCCTTCGGTGCCCGGAGCACGCGCGACCGAAACTCGCCGGCGATAATCCGCATGGCTCCATCATCGCCCGTCTACAATAGGAACGGCGGGTCTCCCGACCTCCAAGGAGTTTGCCGCCCCGTGCGCACTTGGTCCTTTCCTCTCGGCCGGCCTTTCGGCGTGGAGCTGCGCATTCATTGGCTGTTCGCCGCGCTGCTTTTCGTCAGCTACATGTATGCGACCGGCGCGGGGCTGGGCGGTTGGCGCGGTACGGTTCTGTGGTTCCTGCTTTTATTCGCGGTCGCCGTGCGCGAAACCGCCCGGGCGCTGGCCGCGGCTTTCCAGCACGTTGAACTGCGCTCCATCCTGTTCCTGCCGGTCGGCGGGCTCCAATCGCCGTTGGAAATGGAAGAAACCACGCCGGCCCCGCCTGTCGCAGTGGCTCTTGCCCTGGTGGGGCCGCTCGCGAATCTACTGGTCGCGGGTTTGCTGGCCGGGCTTTTGGAAGGCGGCAGCCCCGGCGTACTGCTCGCGGCACATCCCCTGGTGAGCCCCGCGCACCTCCTACGCTCCGCCGTATGGCTCAACGTGGGCTTGGCGATCATGCACTGCGTTCCGGCTTTTCCGCTTGATGCCGGACGATTGCTGCGCGAGCTTTCCGTCAAAAAGCACGGGCCTGAGGAGGCATCGCGCGCCGCCGTGAGCCTAGGCCGCATGCTCGGCTCGTTTGCGACCGCGCTCGGGATTGGTCTTCTGTTCGCCTTCCCCGAGGTCCCGCTGGCCGAGGCAGCCAGCCCTTGGCTGCTCCTCGGTGGATTCTTCACCGCCATCGGTGCCCAACTCGATGATCAGGGGATCTCCTTTCAGTCGGTGGTCGACACGGTTTTCATGCGCGACATCATGCTGCGCAACTTCACCTTTCTGTCCCCGTCCGATACGCTCCACGATGCCCTCGGGCGCATTGTCCATTCGCTCCAGGACGACTTCCCCGTCGTGCGCTCCGGCGAGATCGTCGGCGTCGTTTCGCGCGGCCTGCTGCTCGCGTCCATGCGCATCGAGAGCAATAACTATGTGCAAGCACTGATGAACCGCGCCTTCCTGATCGCCTCGCCCGACGACACCCTGGGCAAGACCATGCGACGGATGCGCTTAGGCCGCGTTGGCATGATTCCTGTCGCGGACGATGACGGCTGCGTGCTCGGCCTGGTGACGCTCCAAAACATGCGCCAAAGCATGCCGCCGCTCCTGGAGCAGCGCCGCGCCCGCATCCTGAGCAAGCTGTAGCGCGCCCGTGAGCTCCCTCGCTCCGGGGCTGTATCTGGTCGCGACGCCCATCGGCAACCTTGAAGACATCACCCTACGCGCGATTCGGGTGCTGCGCGAGTGCGACCGTATCTGCTGCGAGGACACCCGGCAAACGGCCAAGCTGCTGGCACACTACACGATCGAGAAGCCGCTCCTCAGCCTCCACGAACATAATGAGCAGGCCCGGGCCGCCGAGCTGCTGCCCGCGCTTGCGGAGGGCGCGCGCATCGCGGTTGTTTCAGACGCCGGCACGCCCGGCATCTCCGACCCCGGCGCGCTCCTGGCCCGGGCTGCGGTCGAGGCGGGTGTACCGGTGTACCCCATTCCAGGACCCAATGCGGCGCTCGCTGCATTGGTCGCCTCCGGTCTGCTCGCGGAGCGCTGGACATTTCACGGCTTTCTGCCGGAAAAGTCCGGGGCGCGCCGCAGCAGCCTGGAGTCACTTCCGCCCGGCACGCACGTATTTCACGAAGCGCCGCATCGCATCCTGGAAACCCTGGCCGACCTGTCCGCCGCTGCCCCCCATGCCCGCGTCGCGCTTGCCCGCGAGCTCACCAAATTGCATGAGGAGTTCCTGCGCGGCAGCCCGTCGGAGGTGAGCGCACTCCTGGCCGCGCGCGACCGTGTGCGAGGCGAAATGGTCTTGGTGCTGGAGCTTACCGCCGCCCCGCTGGAAGCGCCCGTCCAAAGCTTGTCCGCCCGCATTCTCGAGCTGCGGCAGAGTGAGGGCCTGGACGAAAAAGACGCTCTGAAGCGTGCCGCCCGCGAGCGCGGGATGGGCAAGAGCGAAGCCTATCGAGAATGGCAGCGGGAACGGGCGCGAAGCCTTCCCGGTACCTCGCGGCGCAGCCCTTAACCCCTACCGCCGTATGAGCGTACCTTAGGAGCGGTCGAAGCAGGTCTTTTGAAATAAAAGGACGAGTGCGAGGCCCGAGACCAAACCGACCCAGGGCCAAGCTGCGGTGGGAATACCGGATTGTTTCGCTGTACTCATATGCGCCATCCTACGCCGCTGCGGTTGTGTTTCGTAATGGGACGGATCATCTCTTTTAGATTCCCCAAAAGCCAACCCGGCATCGCGCAGGCGCACTCTACCTAGGTGGAGGTAACCCATGAACGACGACAAGATCAAGGGAGCCATGCAAAAGATCGGCGGTCACGTCGAGGAAGCAGCGGGAGCCCTAGTGGGCGATCATGCTCTTAAGGATGCGGGCCGGGAGGATCAGCTCAAGGGCGGAGCACGCGAAGCTTGGGGCAATGTGAAGGACGCGGGGAATGCGTTGATCGACAAAGCCAAGGCCGCTAAGTATGATGCCGAGGCGAAATCGGATCGGGCCGATGCTTTCGAACTCGACCACGTTGTGACACCAGAACGCCTCTAGACGCGGCAGATTCCCGAACAGGAAGAGCCGGTTACATAAGCTCTTCCTGTTCGGGTGCTCTTAGGCGGCTTTCGCTTCTTCGAGCGGCGGAAGATTCGAGCGGTAGCGCAGCATCAGCCACACCAGCTTGCGGGCGGCCCAATAGCGCGGCACATAGGCTGCCGGAGCTGACAAACACCGAAACAGCCATCCCAACCCCGTCTGGTCCGCCCAGGTGGGGATATGTACTTGGTCGCCTGAAAGGAAAGCAATCGCGGCTCCGATGCAGTGAATTGCGGGAAGGTAGTTGAGGTTGCGCTTCAGGTAAAGTCCGAGCCGCTCCTGCGTTCCCCCGCCCACCGTCACAACAACATGCTGATAGCGGTGCGAAGACATTTTCGCGAGCAGGACTTCATCCCGTATCTCGCCCTTATAAAGCGGTGCCATGTATACATCGTGGTCGGTGATCTCGATGCCCTCGCCGCGCAGCCAATCGAGGTTCGTGCGAGCACTTTTAGGGCTTGCCATGATCCAGAGCGTGCTGCCGGGCTTCCGCACATCCGGCTCCTCCAGCAGTTCCTTCAGGTACTCAAGCCCGGAAACGCGGGGCACGCGATGGCGGCTGATTAGGTTCCAGATCAATACCATGAAGGCGCGGTCGGTAATGGCAAGGTCCGCCTGGTGCGGGGGTTCGCGGTGGGGATCAACCCGGGCGGCAGCCCGCTCGCCGTGTACGTGGCCGGCTGGTTGTAGGCCGTGATCGCGTAGAGGACGCCTGTCGTCGGTTGGGCGTACAGGTAAAAGGTCGAGGATTCGTCGGAGGGAAACTCCTGGCTGCCCACGGAC
>CAXTUV010000288.1:4448-4782 GCA_964247445.1 uncultured Acidobacteriaceae bacterium
GAGCGCGGGAGCCGCCGGCACCACCAGCAGGCCTCCGCGCTTCATGCGGGTGATAGTTTCGCGGGCGGTACCGCAAAAGAAATCCACTCCAAGGATGCGTTGGCTGCGCTCGGTCGTCGCGTGTTCGGGGGACATGGCGGCCTTTCAGGAACAGCAGGCGCTCGGGAGCGCTTTCCTAGTGTATCGGCAACTTTCGCGAAGGCATGAACGTCAGGTGAAGTAGTTACGGGTTCATCCAATGGAAGCGGGAACCTACATAGGTAGAATCACGAGAGTGCCGACGCGGGACGCCGTGAGGGGGCTTGGGGGAGCAGTGCATCGGAATGGGTAAACA
>CAXTUV010000289.1:0-1928 GCA_964247445.1 uncultured Acidobacteriaceae bacterium
AGCTCAGCGTTGTCTTTGTCATCCTGCTGGCAGGGCCCCTGCTTGGCGAAGCGCTCACCGGCAGGAAAATCGTCGGCGGTGCGCTCATCGCGGGAGGCGCGATCCTGCTTGCCCTTGGTTAGTGCCTTGCATTGAAGCTCGGCGTCTCTTCAGGAATTTCACGTCGGCGGCGTCCGCGGTTCGCTTTCCAGGTGACGGCCGGCCGCAATCCGCCGGATTGCAATACGCTCAACCCGACTATGGACCATGCACGGCGGCAGGCGTAAAGTTGTGCGTAGTCGCCGCTCGCTCAGCCAATAACCCCGGAAAGGCTCAGCCCCATGTCAGACACCTCTAAAATCCAGTTCACCCGACGCGGCTTCCTCCGAGGTGCCGGCGTCGCCGCCGCAACCACCGCCGTGGAGCAGGCGCAAGCCCTTGTGCGTGAAACCCGTGAAGGGCTGAAGCCGGACACAGCTGTCGGCCCTGACGCAGTGCCGATCCAGCTGAGGATCAACGGGCGCGAGCACAAGGTCGCCGTCGAGCCGCGCTACACACTGGCGGAAACGCTGCGCGACAACCTGGGCCTGACCGGGACCAAGGTGGTGTGCGACCGGGGTTCCTGCTCGGCGTGCACGGTATGGCTTGATAAAACGCCGGCGCTGGCCTGCATGACGCTTGCAGTGGACGCGGTCGGCCGAGAGATTACAACGGTTGAGGGACTTTCACCGGATGGAAAACTTCATCCGGTCCAAGCCGCGTTTGTCGCGCATGACGCGATGCAGTGCGGGTTTTGCACCCCCGGCATGGTGATGAGTTGCGCCGCGCTGCTGGCGCGCAATGCAAACCCCACGCTCGCCGACGTGAAGCACGCCACCAGCGGCAACCTGTGCCGCTGCGGGACGTACCCGAAGGTGTTCGCGGCGACGCTGGATGTGGCCCGGCAGCAGCGCGCGAGCCTGGTGACGCTCGCCGGACGGGAGGCCTAAAGCCATGATCGTTCAAGAAGAAAACAAAACAGAGCAGACCGCGAAGCCCAAAGTCAAGGGCGAGGATGTCGCGGCCCAGCCCACCGTGGCGCAGCAGCCCGGGGCCAAGCGCACGGAGTCGTTCCCGTTCGGGATTCCCCAGGCCGGCCTCGGCGCGAAGGAGCGTGAGGTGCCCGCCGATGAGCCCCCGCCGCTCGCGCCGAACGACCAACTGCGCTTTATCGGCAAGCCAACCGTGCGCTATGACGGGCCGCAAAAAGCGAGCGGCTCGGCCCGCTACACCGCGGATGTGCTGCTGCCCGGCATGCTGTACGCGCGGATGGTCGACGCATCCATCGCCCACGGGCGCATCGTGTCGATCGACACAACGGAAGCAGAAAAGCTGCCCGGCGTGCGCGCCGTCCATGTGATTGAGCACACCTACGGCGTGGCTGAGTTGCGTGACCCCAAGCAGGAAGCGCCTTCGCGCTACCCAATCGTGCGCTACGCGGGCCAGCCCATTGCGGCGGTCGCGGCGACCACACCGCAGGTTGCGAACGACGCTGCGAAGCTCGTCAAAGTCCAGTATGCCCCCATGCCCTTCACCGTGGCTCGTGCCGCGGCCCGTGAGCCAGGCGCGCCGGTAGTCTTTCCCGGCCCGGCCGATGCGGCCGGTTCGGCGGGCGGCGGCGGCAGTCCCAAGGACGTGCCGCAGCACGGCAATGTTCATGGCCCACAGCGCAAGACCAAGGGCGATGCGGCGGCCGGCTTTGCAGAGGCCGATGTCGTGGTCGAGGGCGAGTACTTTACGGTCGTCCAAACGCACTCGGCGCTCGAAACCCACGGCTTCGTCGTGGACTGGAAGCCGGAAGAAGTGACCGTGTACGCCTCGACGCAGGGCACGGCGAGCGTGCGCGAGGAGTTCGCCGATGTATTCAAGCTGCCGCAGTCACAGGTGCGGGTCATTACGGAGTACATGGG
>CAXTUV010000289.1:1938-4740 GCA_964247445.1 uncultured Acidobacteriaceae bacterium
CGGCTTCGGCGCGAAGTTCGGCGCGGGCAACGAGGGCGTGGTCGCGGCCAACCTGTCGCGCAAAGCCGGCGCGCCGGTCAAGCTCATGCTCGACCGCCGGCAGGAGCACATTGTTTCCAACCGGCCCGATTCGCACCAGACGCTCAAGATCGGCGCGAAGCGCGACGGCACGCTGACCGCGATCGAGCTGACCAGCTACGGGACGGCGGGCGTAGGCACCGGCGCGGGCACGGCCGGCCCCGCGACCAACATGTATAAGTGCGACAACATCCTGACCGAAGAATATGACGTTTTCATCAACGCAGGCCCAGGCGCGGCATTTCGCGCGCCCGGCCATCCGCAAGGCTGCTTCGCGCTCGAGCAGGCCATCGACGAGCTGGCGGTCAAGCTCGACATGGACCCGCTCGCGCTGCGGGAAAAGATTGACGAAAGCCCGGCGCGCCGCGCGGAACGGCAGGTCATCCTCCAGCGCACCAACTGGCGCAATCGCCGTCCGGCGGGCGCGGACGCGGGCCCTGTGAAGCGCGGCATGGGCATCGCGCAGTCTGTCTGGTATCGGTTCGTCAAGATGGACTCTTCCTGCGAGGTGCGGGTCTCGAAGGACGGCTCGGTGGAGCTGATGAGTGCCGTGCAGGACCTGGGCACGGGCACCAAGACCATGCTCGCCGTGGTAGTCGCCGAGGAGTTCGGCATCCCGCCCGAGCAGGTGGTGATCCGCATCGGCGATACGCGCTTTCCCATCGGCCCGGACTCGGGCGGCTCGGTCACCGCCGGTTCCATCACGCCGGCGGTCCGCAACGCGGCTCATCATGCTCGGCAGCAGCTGTTCGCTGCGTCCGCGCCCAAGCTGGGCGTCGAGCCGGGCGCGCTTTCGCTCGACGGGCGTGACGGGCGCATTCTGGTCAAAGGCAGCGACAAGAGCTTCACCTTGAAGCAGGTCGCGGCGAAGATGCCGACCGGCGAAATCTCCGTCCGGGGCACGCGCTCCGCGGAGTACGGCAAGGAAAAGCTGACCTACGGCGGTGTCGACTATGTCGAGCTCGCGGTGGACACCGAAACCGGCCGCGTCCACATCGAGAAGGTGTTCGGCGCGCATGACTGCGGGCGGCCCATCAACCCGACCGGCGTCATCTCGCAAATCAACGGTGGCGTGCTGCAGGGCATCTCGTACGCCCTGTTTGAGCAGCGCATCATGGACCCCGCGAAGGGCCACATGCTGAACGCGAACCTCGAAAACTACAAGATTCTGGGAGCGCGCGAGGTCCCGGAAATTGAGATCGCGCTGGTGGAAAACTACATCGCGCAAAGCTCCACCGACGCGGCCGGCATCGGCGAGTCGGCGGGCATCATCACGCTGGCCGCGGCTATCGGCAACGCGTTTTATAACGCGACCGGCGTCCGAATGCGCTCGATCCCCATGACCCCCGCCGCCGTTCTGGCCGCGCTCGGGAAGACCAATCAGGAGGCGTACGCATGAACCGCTTCTCTTACGTCAACTGCGCCACGGTTGAAGAAGCGCTCGACCAAATGGGTCCTGACGCGCAAGTGAAGGCCGGCGGCATCGACCTGCTCGACCTGATGAAGGATGACATTGTCGCGCCGCCCAAGCTCGTCAACATCCGCAACATCGACGCGCTGCGTGGGATTTACGCCTCGCCCGAGGGTTTGCGCATCGGCCCGTTAACCACATTGAGCGAAATTGCTTTCGATCCTGACGTGCAAACGAGCTACGGCGCGCTGTCCGATGCCGCGGGCCACGCCGCGACGCCGCAGGTGCGCAACATGGCCACGCTCGGCGGCAACCTCATGCAGCGGCCCCGCTGCTGGTACTTCCGGTCGAGCAGCTACGACTGCAAGAAGAAGGGCGACACCAGCGCGCACTGCCATGCGCTTGAGGGCGAAAACCAGTACCACGCGGTCGTGAATAACGGCACCTGCGCGATGGTGCATCCATCGTCCACCGCCGTGCCGCTGCTGGCGATGGGCGCGTCTGTCGAGCTCACGTCCAAGCGCGGCAAGCGCGTGGTGCCGATGCACAGCTTCTACAACCCGCCCGAGAAAGATCTGCTGAATGAGACCGCCGTGCGCCCGGGCGAGCTGATCACGGCTGTCCTGGTACCCGCGCCCGCGACGGGCACCCGCTCGGCATACCAAAAGTATGGCGAGAAAGAAAGCTTCGACTGGCCGCTGGCCGATGCCGGAGTAGTGCTCGTGATGGATGGGGACGTGTGCCGCCGGGCTGCGATTGTGATGGGGGTCGCCGCGCCCACGCCCATTCGGTCGCATGCCGCCGAAGCTGTACTCACGGGCAAGCGCATTAACGAAGCGACAGCCCGCGCCGCAGGCAAAGCCGCCATGGCCGGCGCGACGCCGCTCGCGCAGAACGGCTACAAGACCCAGCTGTTCCAAACCGCCGTTTACCGCACCATTCTGCTCGCCGCCGGGCAGATGGACCGCGACCCGAGCGCCATCGGCTGAAGGAGGCCCGTATATGTCCGCATCACTGCCGATCGTCCAAACCCGCTGCGCTTCGCTCCGCAGCAAGAGCTCCTACGGTACCTGGGCCGACATGCACGAGGAGATGCTTGAAATGGTGGGCTCCACCGCGACCTACTGGTGCCTGAAAACCATGGGCAAGGCCGGACCGGATGAGCACTTTGTGCATCGGAGCGTTTGCAACGAGAGCCGCCGGTGTTGGGAGCCGTCCGGGGAATAGCCCCGCGCTGCCCAACCACCGGCATCGTGTTTCAGAACTGTAAGCGCGCCCCGAACTGCAGCTGCCGCTGGTAGGGTGTACCCGTC
>CAXTUV010000290.1:0-4731 GCA_964247445.1 uncultured Acidobacteriaceae bacterium
TTC
The DNA here is from genome assembly GCA_964247445.1 of uncultured Acidobacteriaceae bacterium. Classification (GTDB taxonomy): domain Bacteria; phylum Acidobacteriota; class Terriglobia; order Terriglobales; family Acidobacteriaceae; genus EB88. The sequence goes on from CAXTUV010000290.1 coordinate 4, forward strand.
CGCGCCCATGCAAACCACCACCCACGTCCCCTCGCACGCGCTTCTGCGCCAGGCTGTAGCCGACCACGAGCCCTGGATCCGCTCGCGCCTCGGCTGCGCACTCGCCGATACCGTGATCCTGCGGACGCCCTTCAACTTCTCCCAGCTCGGTCTCGCGCTGCTGGCCGACTCGGAAGTGGCCGAGCCGCGCGGCCGTGTTCTGCGCGCGGTTCATAGAGAGCTTGAGCTGGTCACCCTGCCGCCCGGCGCGCAGCCGATCGTGGACCTGGCTGAGCATCGAGGCAGGAGCGCGTTCGGGCGCAGCAACGAGCAGGGCAAGCGCCACCCCTACGCGCTCACCTGGGCCGCGAGCCCGGTCGCCCTCAAGCTGCACAGCCCTGCGAGCTGGTAGCCCTGCGCGTGATCCGCTTCGGCGAGGCGCTCCGGGCGGGCGAGTCGATTGATGACATTCTGGTTCTGCCGCGCCGGTACGCCGACGAGGTGGCCGCTTTTCTCGCCCGCCTGACTAACCGCGAAGTCCGGCCCATGGTGCGGACTATGGATGGGACCGGGGCCGAGCAGGCGCACCCGGTCGAGCCGCTCGGCTGGGACCGGCTGACGCTCGCGCCCGAAGTTCGGCGGCTGCTCCAGGACGACTTCGAGTCCTTCTTCTCCGACCAGGCTTGGTATGAGGAAATGCGCATCCCGCACCGGCGCGGCTACCTGCTGCACGGGCCGCCCGGCAACGGCAAGACCTCGGCTGTGCGCGCCATGCTGACCAGCCGCGGGCTGACCGCCTACCAGCTCAGGTTATTCGACAAGCGCACGGACAACGGCGACCTGGAGCGCCTGTTCGCGCATGCCGCGGCGAACAGCCCGGCCGTGGTGCTGCCCGAAGACCTGGACCGCGCGTTTCCCCGCGCGGGCAATCGGGAGAGCAAGGTGAGCCTGCAGACGCTCCTGAACTGCCTCGACGGGGTCGGGACCGAGCCGGGCGTGGTAACGGTCGCGACCGCGAACGACCCGAACCTGCTCGACGCGGCCGTGCTGCGCAGGCCGGGGCGCTTTGACCGCGTCGTTCACTTCGCGAACCCGGATGCCGAGCTGCGGCGCGCGTACCTGCTCAGCCTGCATCCGGCGCTCGGGGAAGCGGAGCTTGCCCCGGCGGTCGCGGCGAGCGAGGGCTTTTCCTACGCGCTGCTTAGGGAGGCTTACATCCTGGCTGCACAGACAGCGCGGTTCGCGGGGCGGGAGCTCGCCGTCGACGATCTGACCGCGGGCGCGGAAACGCTGCGCCGCGGCTACCTGGCGGCGAGGAAGGATGCAGCGGCGGGGTTCGTGCAGCCGGACTGAGGGCTTCAGCGGCGGGCCTACATCCTGATCGCATAGTGGGCCAGCTTTCCCAAGCAGAGGCTTTCCTGCACGTGCGAGCTTGCGAGCGGGACATGCTTAGAAAGGACCAGATATGGAACGAGTGATGAAGCCCTGCCCGCAGTGCGCGGGCGACGGCGTGTGCCGCTCGTGCAAGGGCTCGGGGCGCTCGGGCTACTTCCTGGTCCCGCCCGGGCCGGAGGCTCCGCCCTGCCCGCACTGCAAAGGCTCCGGCCGGTGCCGAGGCTGCGAAGGCGGCGGCCAGGCTGTCGACTGGTTGCTGAGCTGGGAGCCGAACATACATGTCCTTCCTACCCATCCCCGAAGCCGTCCAGGAGCAGCCGCACGAGGCGCAGCAGGCATGGGTGAGCGAGCGTGTGCGGGAGCACTACCGGGAGAGCGAGGGCAAGATCCCCTTGTTCGGCGCGGTCACCGGCTACTCCTGGCGGCATGCACGGAACCGATCTACGAGGCTGAACACGCTTGGGCGGCCGGTCGAGGAAACCGTATGAGCAGGCTTTGGACTCCCGTCTTCGGGCGGTCTGTAAATGCCTCTGCTTCACACCGCCATGCTAGGGTGTGAAATCGTCAGAACTTCGAGCCGCAACTACCCGCTCTTGAGCGCGGGCAACCACGGCAGAGCCGCTGATGGAGCGCGGCAGCCGTCATGCCCAGAGCCGACCGGCTCATGCTTTTCCCGCGCCTGCCGAAGAAGCAGACAAGGAAGGGCGAGCTGCCATGCTGCAGATTCATCTGGTGCCGAAACGGATCCCGGCGGGCGGGAAACCCTGCTGCTCGTGGTGCAAGGACGTCCCGCTGTGCCGTTCGCCTCGCCTGGGCTGGATTGAGCTGGCCGTGCTGCCCCTGTTTGGGTTCTTTCCTTCGGAGTGCACCTGGTGTCAGCGCGTTTCGCACCTGCGGCTGCGGGGCGTGCTGCGGCGCGAGCGGATGCCGAAGGGCGAGCACAGCGGGAACGCGGAGCCCTCGTCTGCCATGTAGGGCAGTTAAGACTACGACCCTCCGGTGCGAACAGGAAGGTGATGAATGCTTGGAACAACGTAGAGCGGTCAGTTGACGAAGAGTGCTACTTGCGCCGAACAGTGAGGTCCATCAGCTTTCTCGGGGGCTGGGAGCCAATCGTCAGCTCGGCCTTCTCCGTCCACTGGCCGTCCTTGTCGATCTGCAGCAGCGAGCTGCTCCGTATCTCTCCTACCCCGAAGCCCCAGCGCAAGCTTTTGCCGTCTTCAAGCAGCTGGACCTCGCTTTCAAGAAAGCGGCCATCATTCCAGGCGCGGATGCGGTAAGCGCCGGTTGCATCGTCGTAGGAGATAACGCCCAGGGCTTCCAAGGAAGGCCGCTGGTCGGTTTGCGCTTGTCCCGTTCCTTCAATCACCAGCACGAAGCCGTCAAGCTTGTACTCGACTTCTTCTGTTTGCGCCAAGGCGGTGAGCCCGCCAGCGCCGCGCTGCACATGAGCCTCGCCAGTGCAGACGGTATCTGCGAAATCCCACTGAACCAGCCAGAAGTGCTCTATGCAATGTGAGAGGTGCGAGGGCGGCTTGACACGACGATGCGTAAAGGCTCCGCTTGGGCCGGTTTGCGCTCTCTTCAGGACGCCCCTTGGCGGCGGAACAGCGTAGGCCGGTTCCTGCATTAGGGTCCCCTCCCGAGTGTCGCATTTCTTCAATAATCCTGTGTGGCGCGACGCTAGTCTGCTGAAGATGTAGGCATGAAGCAGACCTTGAGAACATGGTTAGTCTCGTCCGTCGTCCTTCTCGCAGGCGCGGACTTTGTTTATGGTCCATCCACAAAAGGGGAGTGCGTTATGAATCATGCGACCGGCCCATTCGAGGTGAAGGTTGTTCCTTCCGGGCGTACGCCCGGAAGCGAGGAGTTTGGCGAAATGAGCTTCACAAAAGTGCTCTCGGGAGACATGGCGGGTACGAGCAAGGGCGTGATGCTCACCAGCACCACCAGCAGCACCGGTACCATGGCTTACGTTGCCCTGGAGACTGTGACAGCGCCTCCCTTCATGGACTCAGTGGAATGTTTGTGCTGATGCACAGTGCGACTACCCGGAAAGGAGAACCTGAAGCTGATTCTCTCCACATCGTTGTTGTTCCAGGCTCAGGGACAGGTACGCTGACAGGCATCTCTGGGACCCCTGTCATCCGTAAGGATGCTCAAGGAAACCACTCTTACAGCTTCGACTACGAACTTCCGTAAGGAACGACAAGCCGTATAGTGTTGTTTAATTCAGTCCGGACAGATCCGCCAAACGCGTCTAGCGCTGCCGATGAGACACACTCTGGGCATGGGTGAGGTGGAAGCTATAAAGAGGTGAGTTCCAACGTCGAGCCTGATTGGTATCTGCTTTGGAGGGCTTTGGGCTGGTGCGGGGAGCATGGCCTTTTCCGGAAGGATCCGAGGCGTGCTGCTGATATGCGTTGCTGTCGCCACGGCTGGTTTTATTGTCCGAGCGAGCCGCAGCTCGACGGTAAATTGATCCCAGGGCAACATGTTTCATCGCTGGCCATACCTGATTGCGGTGGCGCTGGAAGCTGGGGCGATTGCCGTTGTTGTCGATTTCTGCCGCGGTACGGGGGCGAGCGCTACCTGCTCCAAGCCATCGGCATCATCGTAGGACTTCACTTTATTGGACTCTGGAAGGCGAGTCAGTCCTCCAGATTCCTTCTGATCTCGGCGGGAATGTGCATGGTATCGGCGATGTCCATACTGGCTCAGTCTGCAACAACGGGTTTGAAAGCTGGAGATGCACTCACAGGCTTCGGCAACGCGCTCATCTTGTGGCTCGGAGCGAGCTTCTTGGATTGAAAGCTGTACCGCCAGATCAGGAGTGATAAGTCGCACAAGGCTGACTGAGCTGGCCGGTTGGAGCCCTCGAAGGCTGAGCCGGGCCGAATCCGTAAAGGTGTTTGTGGGGACTTGTGTACTTGGGTTAGAGCAGCAGCCTGAAGCCGCATTCGGTAGACTTCTGACTCACCCGTGGGGGAACAAAGGACTACGAGGGGTGTCTGAACAGAAATGACGTGGCAGGAGCCTCATCGCTCCCGCGCGCGGCGAAGCCCAGGGCGCGCTTTGGCGCACGACTCCGCGCTTCCTCGACCGGCTCAGCCTCCAAAGCCTAGATGAGCTCTACCAGGGCAGCCGAATCAAGCGGCTTTTCGGCCCCGCGTGTGCAGCCGGAGATGAGGATGGGGACATGGCAACTCCGCCATGGCAGCCACGATGCAACATGTTTGTCAGCCGAAAGCATAAAAAGGCATGGACGCGCTAGCCGTTTTGCGGAAGCGGGCGCTCTCACTCGTGGGCTACGCAGCCGCATTTCGCCGCTCGGAGCTGGCGACGCTCTGAGTC
>CAXTUV010000291.1:0-4715 GCA_964247445.1 uncultured Acidobacteriaceae bacterium
CCGCGAACCCTCACCAAGCATTTAATAACTACAACTCCCCGGCTACTTCAGTCACCAATGACACCACCCAATACGATCTGCGGGTGGATTACAACTTTTCACCGAAAGATCAACTGTTCGGCCGGTACAGTTACTCGAACAATCCGACCAACTATGCTCCGCTGCTGGGAGTCCTGGATGGGGGCAGCTTCGGCAGCTCCGGCCAAAACTCCAACTACAGCAAGAGCGGGCTGTTTTCTGAAACGCATTTCTTCAATCCCACTTTGTCGAATGAGTTTCGCGTCGGCTACAACTTCCTGCACGCCTCCTACCTGGGACCGGACGCCGCCGATACAGGCTTTGCGTCGCGCCTAGGCTTGGGCGGCATCCCCATCGGCAACAACCTGGGCGGGCTGCCGCAAACCAATTTCGGCGATTCATTCAGCGGCAACGATGCCGCCACGCAGATCGGCACCACAGGCTACCTGCCTTCAAACGAGATACAAGATGTGTTACAGATCATCGACAACGTAAACAAAGTGCTCGGCCGCCACAGCCTGAAAAGCGGCATCAATTTCCAGCATGTCCGGTTTTCCGGCCTACAGCCGCCTAACGGCATCGGATTTCAAAACTTCACAGGCACTTACACCGATAATCCGGCGGACAAAATCAACATAAGCGGTTCCGGCTTGGCGGACTATCTGCTGGATGATTTAAACAACTCCGGTCTGAGCACCGTGCAGCCGTTCACCGACCTGCGCTGGTACTGGTCCGCCTATGTCCAAGATGATTGGAAAGTAACGCCCAAACTCACTTTGAACTCAGGTCTTCGCTGGGAGTACGCCCAGCCCATCCGCGAATTGAACAATGAGCAGGCAAACTTCATCGGCAACTATGCCAACAACAACCAAGGCACGGGTACACTGCTGGTTCCAGCCTCGCAGCAAAGCTTTCCGTTCTCCGCGACTTTTCTCAATACGCTTGCCGCCGACCACATCGGCATCCAGTACACAAACAATGACTACCTGGTACAAGCGCAACAGCTGAACTTTGCCCCGCGCATCGGCTTCTCCTACCTCGCCGACCCGAGCACGGTATTTCGCGGAGGCTTCGGCATCTTTTACGGAGGGCTGGAAAACATCGGCCTGGGTTTGAACCTGGTAAATAATGCACCCTTCATCGTGAACTCGAGCTTTATTCCCGCACCGAACCATTGCTACAACCTGAATGGTGCCGTGACCTGCCCCACCAACGGGCAGACCTTGGAAACAGGCTTTGGCGCGGCAGCCACAAGCCCCGCGGCGCTCGCTGCCGCCGCCGGTGTCGGGACTATCTACGCCCAGGACCAGAATGCCAAAAGCTCCTACAATTACGCCTATAACTTCACGGTGCAGCATTCATTTACGAGCACACTGACTTATACGCTCAGCTACCAGGGCAACGAGAGCCGGCGCTTGCGCAGCAGTTACAGCGCCAATACCTACGCCGGCTATGTGCCTTCCGGCGGGAACAGCCAGGCGTACCAACCTTTCTACGATTTCAATGTGGACCGCGTAGCCAACGAGGGCATCGCAGCTTACGATTCCCTGCAAACCAAGCTCGAAAAGCGGTACGCCGCGGGGCTTTATTTCCTCGCAGGCTACACTTTGGCGCACTGCCGCGATGACTCGTTCGGCCCGATCGGGCAGGCGCAGCAAGGCGGCTACCGCAACCCGAACCTGTTGGGCTTCAACTACGATTACGGCGACTGCACGCAGGACGTGAGAATCGCGTCACGTTGACGGCCCAGTATGAGCTGCCTTTCGGCCGCGGAAAAGCTTTCGCGAACAAGAGCCGCCTGGCGGATGAGACCATCGGCGGTTGGAAAACCAGCCTGGTCTTTCAGGCGCAAAGCGGTGACCCCATTTTCCTGACCTCTTCCAACCAGGGTGAAAGCTACCCGTACCAGATTCGTGGTGCTTTCAGCGCGGGCGCGCCGTTCGGGACGGACAGCACCGGCAACTCACTCAGCCCGACGCAGCCGGAGTTCAACTGTGCGGCAAGGACACGCACGCTGGCGCAGTGGTATAACCCGTGCTCGTTTGTTAATCCTCCGGAAGTCGTGACCACGGGCGCGAGCGCCGCGCAGAACACCATTGACGCGGCTAACGCCGGGCTGCTGCCCTCCGGACCGCGAGGTCGTGTGGGCGTTGTCGGTCCCGGCTTCAACCGGGTGGACTTCTCGTTGTTCAAGAACTTCACCCTGCCGTTCCGCGACAGCACCTTCCAGCTCCGCGCGGACGGCTTTAACGTGCTGAACACGCCTTCGTTCGGCAATCCCAACACAAGCTTGGGAGGAACAACGGGACAGTCCATCACGTCCACCCGCTTTTCCGGCATCCTGCCGGATGCACGGGTAGTCCAGGTAGCCGGCCGCTTCTTCTTCTAACGGATAGCGGTCGGCGGGGTCTCCGGCCTTGGGTCAATGTAGGTCGGGTGATCCTGCCCCGCGACCGCAAGTCCCGCGCCGCCGTTCAGGTCGAGCACCACAATCTCATTCTGCCCGGCGCGGAGCCATGCGCCGGGCAGATACAGGCTTTCCATGGGGCCGATCTCCCAGGTACGCCCCAACAGATGGCCGTTCACCCATACCGCACCTTTGTGCAGCTGTCCGGTATTCAGGAAAGTGTCGCCCGGCTGCTCGACGGTGAACTGCGCGCGGTAAAGGCAGGGCCCCTCGCAAGCTTCTTGTGTATAGCCTTCGCTTGGGGGCGGGGTGAAGGGCAGCGGTACCGTCCGCCAGCCGTCTACCGCTTTGCCGTCCAGGGTGACCTCACCTGTGAAGCCGGCACGCTCGCCGCGCAGCGCTTCGGTAAAGTTGATGCGGCCTGGATTTTCGACCAGGATATCGAGCCGCTGCTTGCCGTTGACTTTGACGACGGCATCTTGCTGCCCGAGTCGTCGGTCGACCGTCGCCGCCCATTGCCCGTCGAGGTAAACCCGCGCGTAGCCGTGAAGGTCATGAAAAGCAAGCAGCTGCTCACCCGTGCCCTCCACCTCTGTCCGATACAGGACATAGCCGTAACCCTGCCCCAAGTCCTCCATGGATCGCGGCGCAGGCGACGAAACCGCTGGGGGCAGGCTGTTCCAAAGCGATAAAGCGTGCGCAAGACGAATAGGCGGCAGGGTGATGAGCGGCAACGAAGGCGGTACCGGCGGCGGCGTGGTGTGCGTCGCTGCCGCGATGATTTCGCGTATGGCGAAGTACTTGGGCCGCGGACGGCCCGATTCGTCGAGCGGCGCGTCATAGTCGTAGCTCGATACATCCGGCTGATATTTGCCGCGGTCGCTGTTTGCCCCGTTCATCCAGCCGAAGCTGGTGCCGCCGTGCACCATGTACAGGCTCAGGGAGTCCCCGGCTTCGAGCATCGCGCGGATCTCCGCCTCCTGCGTGCCGGCGTCGGTGGTCTGGTGTTTTTCGCCCCAATGATCGAACCAGCCGTCCCAGTACTCAGCCGCGTACACAGGCTGCCCGGGCCGCGTGTTCTTGAACAGAGCAATCGAGCGCGACGCATCGCCGGTACCGAAATCGATGCCCGAAAACACACCAGAAAGGCTTCCTCTTTCGAGCACATCCGCCCCGTCGGCGGTATACAGCAGTGAGCCGTCGAAACCGGCATCGCGCACCAGATTGTAACTTTGCCGCATGTACGCGTGGTCGCTGCCGAAGGAGCCGTATTCGTTCTCAACCTGTACCGCGAGGATGGGGCCGCCGCGGTCGGCCTGCAAGGCCGTGAGCTCCTGCCCGAGGCGGCGCATCCAGCGGGCTGCTGCCTCCATGTACGCGGGTTGGGTGCTCCGCAGGATCATGCCGCGCTCTTTCAAAAGCCAAGCCGGATAGCCGCCGAGGTCCCACTCCGCGCATACATACGGTCCGGGCCGAAGAATGACGTAGAGGCCCTGCGCCTGCGCCTCGCGAAGGAACGAGGCTACATCGTTCTGCCCGGAGAAGTCATAACGGCCGGGTTCCGGCTCGTGCAAGTTCCAGAAAACATACACCGTGACGGCGTTCAGCCCCATGGCCCGGATTTTCTGAAGCCGGTCGCGCCAATACGCGCGTGGGATACGCGCATACTCAACCTCGCCGGAAATGATCTGAAACGGTTTCCCGTTCAGGAGAAAGCCGTGGTGTGTCACCGTTAACGGGACCGCACGCGATATTGGAGCGCGAGACTCTCGCGGCGGCGCGAACGAGTCGCTCGGCTGCACTTGGGCGGAGCCGACGAACCCAAGCAGGAGGGCGGCAGCCGAACTCAATCCCCATGCGAACCGTTGCCTGTGCGGCCTTGAAGAACTGAACTTTTCGATCATCGCGTTCACGGCAAGTTTAAAACGGCAATCGCTGAGGGTCGCGGTTTCCAGCATTTCGATGCCGGTCGTATTCGCCAGCCGCAAGGCCGGAAAAGTGTATCGCGCTTAGCCCTTCAACGTGAACTGTCACTGAAGCCAGTACTGCTAAGTTCACACCCGGCTCCCCCGGCTCCCAAGAAAGCCGCTGCATAGACGATGGTTTAGGTATCGGAGTATTCTTCAGCAACAACGGAATAAGCAAGGTTCAGGTCGGAGCGTGAAAACGTTTTCCGGGGCTGAATACGGGTTTGCGGGAGCGAGCCGGGAGAGGAGAGGAGCGGAGATGGCAGGCAAGCATCGCACGGACGGCAATGCTGGGGCAGCAGGTGCGCCCCACGGCGGTGGGG
>CAXTUV010000292.1:0-4673 GCA_964247445.1 uncultured Acidobacteriaceae bacterium
GTGCAGCAGGGTCGCGAGCGCGCCGTCCCGGTCGCCTTCCTTGCGGGCCGCGAGCGCCTGCCGAACCGCCGCGTCCACGAAAGCATGCTGCGCCTCCGGGCTGGCCGGCTGCGCCGCGAGCGCGGCTCGCGCGGCGGTAAGCTCCGGGGTGTCGGACGCGCCCTGTCCGGATGGGAGGAAAACCAGGGCGGCAACGAGAGCAAGGGCGGCTTGCATTGCATTCCTTTAGGTTCAGGCTAGTTTGACACGCGGCGCGGCACTAGTGAGACCATTTCCTTGCATGCATGTGGCGGCAAAACTCGGGTCGGTTCTCCTTCTCGCCGCCGCTGTCGCGCGCGCGCAGGAGCTGACTCCATCCGATCCGACGCCGCCGGATCCGTTGGCACACGCGCGCGGGCTGATGACGGAAGGGCAGCTCGCGCCGGCCGAGGCGGAAGTGCGAGCTTTCCTTGCGGGCCATGAGCTTTCCGCCCCCGGGCGCTACCTTCTAGCGCGGCTGCTCCTGGCCGAGCGCAAGCCCGCCGACGCGCTCCAGGAGTTTACCCGCGCCGCCCATATTGAGCCGCCATCGTCTGACGACCTGCTTCAGGTCTCCCGCGCTTATGTGCTGCTGAACGGCTACCCGGACGCGCAAAAATGGCTGGAGCGCGCCGTCGAACTCAACCCGGCGAATGAGGAGGCATGGTACAGCCTGGGCCGGGTGCGCTACACCAACCAGGAGTTCGCGCGCGCCCTGGAGGCTTACAGCGAAGCGCTGAAGCTCGCGCCGCGCGATGTACGCGCCGAAAACAACCGCGGCCTCGCACTGGATGCCCTGAACCGTACCGATGAGGCGATCGCGGCGTTTCAGCAGGCGATCCGCTGGGAAACCCCGGCATCGCCGCAGCGGGAGCAGCCCATGGTGAACCTGGCTACGGTGCTGGTCCGCAAGGGCGACACTGGCGAGGCCTTGCCGCTGCTCAAGCAAGCCGAGGCAATCGCGCCCGACCTGGGCAGCATCCGTGAGCCGATTGAGGAGCAGCTGGGCCACGTGTACCTACAGCAAGGCCAGCTGCCGGAAGCAAGCGCGGCTTTCGAGCGAGCTCTTAAAATCTCACCGCAAAGCGCAGCCCTGCACTTCCTCCTGGGCCAAACCTACCGGCGCATGGGCGACAAAGCCAAGGCCGACGAGCAGTTTAAGCAAAGCGCCGCGCTGTCAGGGTCGCACTCCTCTCCGGAACGGAACTGACAAAAGAAAGCCCGGCCTCGCGGCCGGGCTTTGTGGTAGAGCCAGTACGACGGGCTAGAAACTGATCCGTCCCGTGATCTGAAGCGAGCGTGGTCCATAATCGGTAGCATTGGCGACCCCGAAACGGGCGGGCCCGTCGTTCGGAGCTGCATCGGGAGTGGAAAAGTTATGGCGGTTGAAGGCGTCCAAGGCTTCTATCTTCAACTGGAAGAATGAGCTTTCCTTGATGGGAAAGTTCTTGAGAAGGCTGAAGTCCTCCGATAAGTAGAGCGGCGAAGTGACCTCGGAGGTCACGCGCGGAATGCCGGTGCCGAGTTGGTACGCGCCGCCGTTGCGGTTCGCATTCGGATCGACAAAAGCCCGCGGATTGAAGTAAGGGATGCCGCTGAACAGGCTCGCGCGATGCTTGTTTGCCTGGTACGCGGGATTGGCGAGCGGTTGGGTGAAGTCGCGCGAGAAGCGGATCAGGTTCTGGTAGCCCGGAATACCGGCCGCGCCGCCGAAGGAGAAAGGCTGCCCAGACTGGTAGCGCTGAACGCCGCCCACCTGCCATCCGCCGATTGCATAGTTGACGAGGCCGCCGCGGTTCACGAAGTGCCTTCCCTTGCCGACGGGCAGCTCATATAGATAGCTGGCAACAAATGTATTCGGGATGTTTTGCAGGCTGATCGACTTTTCCTGGCGGTGATCGAACACGTTCTGATCCTGCGCGATTCCGGCGTTCGTGTTCGGCAAGATGCTGTCGGCGTCGGTGATGTTCTTTGCCCAGGTGTAGGAGATTTGCAGGTTGAGCCCCTGACGGAACTGCCGCGCGAGCGAGGCGACTAGAGCGTCATACGACGAGTGCCCGACGTTCTGGAGGCAGCAGTCGGTGGCGATGAAGTCATACTGCGGGAAGGGCCGGAGGGCGCGCTGCACCTGCCCTTGGAAGGTCGGGTACGGAGCCTGAATGCCGTCCGCGGAGCCGCCCTCCGGGATGTTGTCGACCAGCCGATCGCCCAACGCAAGCGCGGAAAGCGGGATGTTGTTGATATTTTCGAGCGAAGAGCGCAGGTTTTGCGCGGCTTGGCCGATGTAGCCGATGGTGAAGATCAGATCCTGCGCCACCTGCTGCTGCAACTGGAAGCTCCAGTTGTAGACCTGAGCGGGGCGTCCGTCGCGGGCTGCGATGTAGTTGTTGGGAATGAAGTTAAATTGCCCGACGCCGCCCGTAAGCTGGCCGGGATCGAGGTTGACTTGGCGGGAGAAGGCCGGGAAACCGCTGTCGATCTGAAACGCCGGGGTGAATGCGTCCGGGGTGACCGGGTTGGGGTTGGCGTTGTAGCCCTGCTGCTGGGCGCCGCCGAAGTCCGCGTACTGGAGCGGAGCGTAAAGGATGTCGAACCCGCCGCGAAACACGGTCTTGCCTTGCGACTGCGCCGGCGTAAAGGCGAAGCCGATGCGGGGTGAAATATCTTTATAGTAGGTATCGGCCCAAGCCGGATTGACCCCGGGCTGCCTTCCGAAGACATAAGCGCCAGGCAAATTGTTCGCCGCCGGATCGGGCGCGGTCAGGCTGAAGTTGGAGGTGTTCTTATGCGTTTCCTTACGGGGATAGTCTACGGAGTACTGTACGCCAAGGTTCAGGGTCAGCTGATTGGAGACTTTGAGGTTATCTTGCACATATAAAGCAAAGTACTCGGAATTCCAGCGCGGCTTAGTAATCTGGACGTTCTGCGACGCACTGTCGGCTTGGCCGAGCAGGAAAGATGCATAGCTGTTGCCGCTATATAGACCTGGCGTGTTCCCTAGGCGGGCTACGTCGGTCTCACTGTGCAGAAAAGTGAAGTGAGGCGTGGTCTGGTTGATGACGCTGAACTGCTGCTTACGGAATTCGCCGCCGAAGACGATGCTGTTCCGCCCTTTTTGCAAATCTACGCCATCGTGCACAATAAGCGCATTGTCGACATTGTCTCCGTCCTCGCCGCGCCCCAAATTGTCATAGCCGTCAAGACCGTCCCAAGCGATATTCGGGAAGGCGTTCGAAACTACATTGCCGATTCCAGCCTGCGCCGTATAGTTCACCTGATTGGGTGCGATCAGGGCGTACTCGAAGTTTTTGCTGTTAGAGCGGTTGTACCCCACCAGAAGGTGATTGAGCACCGTGGGCCCGAAGGTATGGTCGTAGCCGCCTCGTCCGAAGTGCGTCGTGAAGTCCTGTTGGTCGCCGCCGCTATCGATGATAAACGGGAGGATTGGCTGCCCGGTGTAGCGGTTGTTCTCGCGGACATTATAGGACCCGAACACTCGGTCATTTTGAGTAAGAACCTGGTCGCCCCGGATCGTTTCGGTTGTGTTGTTGATGGAGTACGTGCCATTGAAGGCATAGTTATTCACCGGCCCATACGTACCGACCTGCCCGGGAAGATTGGGCAAAGGAATGAAGGATGCCAAGCCCTGGGAGGCGGGGCTGAAACGCGCGGCCGGGATCACGTTATTCGGGAAGGGGTCACGGCAGGGCGTTCCATTCACGGTACGAGTGGTCGCCGGATCAAAGATTTGGTTCTGCAGCACAGGCTGCCCGGTGCACGGGTTGATGTTGGTTGTGGCGGCACCTAGATTCGCGGAAAAATCTCCGTTACGCTCCGCGGCGCTCGGCAGGGTGGTGACTGGCGTATTGCCGAGCCGACGCTGGAACTGCTCCCAGGTAAAGAAGAAAAAGGATTTATCCTTGCCGTCATACAAATGCGGCACGCGCTCTACGCCGCCCAAGGTACCGCCGTAGTCGTACTGCTTGTCGTCGGGTCGAGCGTATAAGGCGCGGCATGCGGGTGTATTGCCCGCGCCTACGCAGGTCGAGGCGCGGTAGCCGTTATTGAACCAAGTGTTTGCGTCCAGGTCGTCGTTGCGGATGATCGTGAACGCGGTGCCGTGGTACGTATTCCCGCCCTGCTTGGTCGCGAAGCTCTCAATACCCCCACCGGTACGGCCGTACTCAGCGGACGGCGTTGCGGTCGTAACCTTGAACTCCTGGAGCGCTTCAACGGAGGGAGCCTCCTCGTCGAAAGAGGAGCCGTTCTCGCTGCGCTGCTGACTCACGCCGTCGAGCAGCACCTCATTGCCGAAGTTTTGGCCGCCGCTGATCTTAGACAGGAAGATGCCATTGTTGCTGTTTGCCGAGCCGGGTCCGGTGGTGCCGGGCAGAAGAAAGACAAACGATTCGGGCGAGCGCAGCGCGCCGACGCCGTTTCGGTTTGCTTCTCTGGTGCGGTCTCGTCAACCGTATCTTTCGTGTCTTCTTCGCCGTTGCGCAGGGTGACATTGAGCGTAGCGGTGGAGTTAATGCTGACGTCTACGCCGTTGTTGGTTACTGTCGAGAAGCCCGGTGCCGTGACCGTGATGTTGTAACGGCCCAACGGGATGTCGCCGAAGCGGAAGGAGCCGGCGGAACTGGAGACGGTATTGA
>CAXTUV010000293.1:0-4670 GCA_964247445.1 uncultured Acidobacteriaceae bacterium
GACCAGGAAACCTCCTTCAGCAACGGCAGTGGATTGCGGCGGCCCTGGAGGATAACCGCCCCGGACACGGCGGCGGCTGCTAGAAAGGTCGGTAGGCCCAGGTTGAGCCGCAGAGCGGAAGCCGTAAGCAGCGCGCCGACAACCAAGGCAAGTCCACCCAACACCACTTTGCCTTCAGCCGGCAGCGTCGTCGGCGCTGACCGGGCGAGTGTGCCCGCGAGCCGCCGCCGGAAAAGGGCGCGAAGCACAAGGTATGTGGCGGCGATCGAGGCCGCTGAAGGCAGCAGAAATATGGCCAGCCAGCGCCCGAGCGACGGCAGCCCGCTCCCGAAAACAACCAGGTTCGCCGGGTTGGCAATGGGCAGGAGAAACGAGGCCGCGTTGGCGACCATGGCGCAGGCAAATAGGTGCGGCTTCGGGTCGACCCTTGCTTTCTTAGTCATCGCGAGAACGGCGGGCGTGAGCACGACCGCCGTGGCGTCATTGGACAGGAATGCGGTGACGATGGTGCCGATGCCGTACACAAGCGCGAACAGCCTGACCGGACTGCCCCGCGCTTGGGTGAGCGCGGTGGACGAAGCCCAGTCGAATACACCGTGCTCGCGGGCAAGCGCCGCCAAAAGCATCATGCCGAGGAGAAACAGGTAGACGTCCGTGCCCTGGAGCGCGGCATGGACAGCCAAATGCCAAGGGACGAGCCGCAGCGCGACGAGCAACACCGCAGCCCCACCTGCCCACCAAACCTCCGCGATGCCGCGCGGGCGCAGGAGCATGAGCCCGATGCCGAGGGCGGCGATGGTGAACAGGGCCGCGTGCACAGCCGCCCTACTGCGCGGGCTCGGGCGTGTGGCTCAGGTGATCCCAGTTCAGGATCGCGTTCATGACGAGCGCGTAGGAGCCGATGGTTTCGCCGCGCCAGATGGGGTTAATCGCGAACAGAAGCGTGTTGCCCTTGCCGAGGTGGGCGTCGACTACCGCGGCGTGCTCGGCGAGC
Source organism: uncultured Acidobacteriaceae bacterium (assembly GCA_964247445.1). Taxonomy (GTDB): domain Bacteria; phylum Acidobacteriota; class Terriglobia; order Terriglobales; family Acidobacteriaceae; genus EB88. The sequence goes on from CAXTUV010000293.1 coordinate 995, forward strand.
TGCCCGGGATTTTCGAGCAGCCCCGACAGCAGCAGCTGCTTGCCCTCGCCGAAGCGTAGGAGCACCTCGGGCCGCTCGGCGGGCGGGATCACGTAGGGGTTGTTGCGGGCTTGCTCTTCGTTGAGCGGCGTCGCCTCCCAGGGCTTTGGGTTGGGGAGTTTAGGCAGGTCCTCCGGGGTGCGGTCTTCGGGCTGGTCCTGGTCGAGCGGGCCGCCGCGTCCGGTGACGCGGTGGGTGGTCTCATCGGTCGGCAGGCTGCGCCCGCCCGCCGTTGTGTTGCTGATGTTGAAGGCCAGGCCGGACTCAGAATAGACGGGCAGCACGCCCGAGTAGCCGGACAGGACCGGAGACGCGGCGGTGACCGGGAGCGCGCTCAGGATGGAGCCGGTGAGCTTGACCTTGTCGGTCGGCGCGACGGACACGCCGGGTGCGAGGCCGGTTTGGATTGCGAATTCGGCTGAGTCTTCACTGGTGATGAGCAGGCCGCCTGCTTGCACGAACGCCCGCAGGTGTTCAACGCCTGCTTGTCCGAGGCCGGGGCGGATGTCGGGTGTCGCGTCGATGCGGCCGAGGTTAGGGGTGAGCGCCGTGGTTTGCCAGGGCTGCGCGTTTCCATACATCGGGAGCCCGTCGATGATCTGCTGCGCCGGGGTGTGGCCGGTAACGGGGGCGAACAGGATTACGTCGTATTTGGCGTGCAAGTCCGGGTCAGCGGCTGCGGCTTGCGTGCTGATGTACGCGTAGGGGATGCCGAGCGAGTCGAAAGCCTGCCGCCACCAGCCTTCGGTTTGGGTCGAGAGCCAGGTGTGGAGGATGGCTATGCGGGGTGGGTAAATCAAGGTATGCGATTTAGTCTGCGGCACCTCGTTGAGTACCTGAATGTTTTGCTTGAGCCCTAACAGGTCCAGAGCTTCTAGCCATTTTTGGTCGCTCGTAGATGGAGTTGAGTAGAGTATCGAGCCTGCCGGGAAAGTACCGCCGTTAAGCCTTGTTTGCTCGTCGAGTATCGTCGCTGTTGTACCGGGTACAGCATAGGCTAGGCCTAGTAAGCTAGTCTGGCCGGTATTCGCGAACGCCCAGATCTTGCCGGCCGGTCCTGCATAACTGGTCCCATTCTTGGGCTGCACCGGTGCCGCCTTCGCCTGCAAAATCGCCGGGTCCACCACCCGCGTCACCTTGGCGTTGAACAAAAGCGAAAACGACCAAGCTGTATCGTCATACGGCGTCTTTTGCTGGTCCTCGGGCGACCAATACTGCCGGTCTAAGAGCGCATCCGCCGCGCGCGAGAAAGGCTGGTCCATGTGGATGACATAGGAACCCGCAGGGAAGGTCGTGCGCACGGTTGAAACATCGCCAGCGACACCCGGCTTGCCCGCCGGCGCTGGGGGCGCGTTTTCGCTTTTCGCAGCGGCTGCATCGCTCGCGGTCACATTCACGGTCGCCGGTTCGGATAGCTGCGATATTTCCACATGCTGCTTCTGCAAAGTCCGGATTAGGGCAAGCTGCCGGCTCGCGTACGCCGGGTCTGCCGCCAAGACATAGGCTGCGGGGCCATTGCTTGTAGGTTTTGAGATAGCCCGCTTCGCCTTGACATAGTAGTCATCCAGAAATCGTTCACGGTTCTGTGCGAAGTAACTCAGGGTGGTGAGAAGGGCCGTCTGCTCGTAGTTGTTGTTATCCCGCTGCGACCACAGCACGCTCGCCTCGGGAGGGTTTGGCCGGTACCACTCCCGGCTGTACTCGCCCGGCGTAAGAATGCGCCGCACTGTGTCGGCACCCCCATTCCCGAATGTCTCGTACAGCCGGGAGATGCCGTTGTGCATGCCGGCGAGAAACATGAGGTACCCCGGGGACCAAGTATCGAACTCACCGTGCGTGAACACCCCCGGCATGCCCAGCGCCTGCATCTGCCCCACGTTGTTCCAGCCGAGCGCGGCCCATTCGTCCGCTAGGATCGGGTCGATCCAGGCGTTGTACGGCCCGTCGCCGACCGTATTGTCGTAGAGGAATGGGACGGACTCGTGCAGGTCGTGCAGCACCAGCGCGTGAAAGTTCAAGAAAGTATCGAGTACATGCTGCGTAAGTTGGAGCGTCATCGCCATCGCATCGCGGTTATTATCGTGCGCGACATAGTGGCCCCAATATTCGAGTCGAGGGTAAGTCTCGCCGGGATGCGCCAGGTGCCACTTATATAAGTCGACCATCCGGTCGCGCCCGTCCACCTCGACCACCGGTGTAATCAGCACTACCATGTGCGTGCGGATGTACTGAATATAGGGCGAGTCGTCGACCGCGAGCCGGTAGGCCAGCTCCATCAGTGCCGTGGGCGCACCGGTTTCGGTTGAGTGAATAGTGCCGGTGATGTAGTACACGGGAAAGCTCTGCTTCGCGAGCGCCGCCGCTTGGTCGTCCGTGATGCCGGTACGCGGGTCGGCGAGGCGCGCGAGCCGGGCATTGTTCGCGTCCATTTGCTTGAGCAGCGACTCATCCCCGACCGCCGCCGCGATCATCTCGCGGCCTTCCTCGCTCTTGCCAATGGAGAACACCTTCACGCGCGGCGTGTGCTTCTCCAGTTCGCGGAAGTAGGCGTGGACCTCCTCGGCATAGGGCAGCTTGCCCGGCGCGCCCGCGACATCGCCAAGCGCGGCGGCCGGGGTGGGGACGCCGGTTTTGGAGGCCGGCAGGTAATCGGTGAGCGGTGAGTTGAAGTACGGCTCGGTCGTATACTTCACAATGGCAGCTGTGTACGCCTGGTCGACGGGCTGGCGCATATCCCGTGCATACTGGCCCAGCATGGACGCGGGAACGGCAGGTGCCGGCGTTTGCGCGAGGGCCGAGAACGCTCCGATCCAGCACATTATGGCCAACAGTTTTCTCATCGATTTGCCCTAAATTCAAGATATTTGGCGTTTATAGCTTCTGCAGCTATCATGCTATTTTGATTTGGGCCCAGGGCTAACTGAGACCAGGCTATGCTTATGCCTATGAAGTGCAGTGTTGCAAGACTGATTAGCCCGGCTCTATCAGAATCAGTGTAACTAGGTCTAACATTTCCGTCCTTGTCGAAGCGGAAATGCAGCTGTTCCACTCCACCGTGTGTAAATCCGTGAAGGCTGCGGATGTATGGTTTTAAAGAATCAAGCATCTCCGGTTGTGAAAGTCTTTTCCCGGCCTGGTTAGCTAAATCTTCGAGTTTAGGATAGCAGTCTTTGCCTTCAACGATCTTCTTCACATCTTCCGGCTCAGCACAGCTATAAACCCAGTGAGCGCGAAAAGCTGCATCGATGAGTGGACGCGCCAAAGCGAAAGCGCTTCCGTCAAAACGGCCCGTCCCGAGCAAGAAGAGAATAGCGCGGTGGTGCTCCTCGGCGAGTGAATATAGGCCGACGGTGAGTATGTTCTTATCCGTGTCTGCAAAATCTTCCGGAAGCTCGTTGATAACGAAGTCATGTAAGGCGTGTGCTCGATCGATAATCCGAACAAGCTCTGGACTCAAGACTGGCTCCGCTAAATTTATCATTTGAAGGTTTTCTCGCTCTTAGCTGCAATAGAGTAGTGAAGCACGTATAAGCTACTTGGCTACGCCGACCCCCAAGTACTTGTCGTACCACCCAAACCACCGCTGGTACCGGACCCGCACCAACGCGAGCCGCGTGAACCCGAGGAACAGAACGGG
>CAXTUV010000294.1:0-3894 GCA_964247445.1 uncultured Acidobacteriaceae bacterium
CACCCCGAACGGCGTGGTGCGCTTCGCCGACGTGGGCCACGCAGAGCTGGGCGCGGATACCTACTCGACCGACCTGAAGTATTCCGGCATCAGCGCGGTCGGCTTCGGAGTCCAGCAGCTATCGAGTGCGAACGCGCTCGACGTGGACCGGGAAGGCAAGGCCGCGCTTGAAGAGCTGTCCAAGTCGTTCCCGCCCGGCTTGAAGTACGTGGTCGCCTTCGACACGACGACTGTGGTCGCTGAAGGCATCAAGGACGTTGTCAAGACCCTGCTTGCCGCCATCGTCATCGTCATCGCGGTGATCTATTTCTTCCTCCAGGATTGGCGCGCGGTCATCATTCCCGCGGTCACGATCCCGGTATCGCTCATCGGCACCTTCGCTTTCATGAAGGCATTCGGCTTTTCCATCAACACGCTGACCCTGTTCGGCATCACGCTCGCCACTGGGCTGGTGGTCGACGACGCGATCGTGGTGATCGAGAACGTGCAGCGCCACATCTCGGACGGCATCGCCGACGCGCATGAGGCGACCTCGATCGCAATGAGCGAGGTGACCAGCGCCGTCATCGCCACCTCGCTCGTGCTGATCTCGGTATTCATCCCGGTTTCGTTCTTTCCCGGCACCACAGGCCTCTTGTATAAGCAGTTCGCGCTGACCATCGCCTTTGCCATCGCGATCTCCGCATTTAATGCCCTCACGCTCTCCCCCGCGCTTGCGGCGCTGCTGCTCCGGCAGGAGAAGCATAAGGGTGGTCTCCTAGGCCTCATCGACCGCGGCATCCGCGCCGTCATCCGCGGCTACGGTCGCGCGATTCACCTTGTCGTCCGCCTGCGCTGGGTTATGCTTCTGCTGTTTGTCGCGGGGCTCGCCTTTACGGTCGTGTTCTATCGCGCCTACCCCACCGCATTCGTTCCGCAGGAAGATCAGGGCTACCTGATCGCGCAGGTGCAGTCGCCCCAGGGCGCGTCACTGGCCTACACCGAGGCTATCCAGGACCGCATGTCGGCGGTGCTCAAGAATGAAAAGGACATCTTCGGCACCTTCGCGATCGCCGGCTTTTCCTTCGCCGGCAGCGCGCCCAACTACGGCATCGTCTTTCTGCCGCTTACGCCGATTACCGAGCGGCAGGGCGAGCAACATTCCGCGGCCGCCATCGTCGCGCGCATCCGCCCGCAGCTCCTGCAGATTCCCGGCGCGCTCGTGATCCCCTTTGAGCCGCCCGCGATTCAAGGTATCGGCTCGTTCGGCGGCTTTCAGTTCGAACTGCAGGACCTGGGCCGCAACACCCTTCAGGACTTGGACCGCGTTTCACACCAGATCGTGGCGCGCGGCAACTCCGGCAAGGAGCTGGTGGGGCTGTTCACGGCGTTCCGCTCCAATGACCCGCAGCTGCTGGTTTCGATTGATCGCGAAAAAGCTAAGTCGCTCGGCGTTCCCTTTTCCGAAGTTTCAAATGCCTTATCCGTTTTCATGGGATCGGATTACATCAACAACTTCGACTTCAACAATCGGTCCTACCGTGTGTACGCGCAGGCCGACCAGCAGTTCCGCCGTACCGCGGCTGATATCCGCCAGTTCTATGTCCGTGCGAACACGGGCGGGCTCGTCCCCTTGCAGAACTTCGCCACGCTCCAGGAAACCTCGGCCCCGGCGGTGATCAGCCATTACAACCTGTTCCGCTCGGTCGAGATCGACGGCTCGGCCGCGCCGGGCTTGAGCTCGAGCGAAGGCCTCCTTGCCATGCAGAACCTGGCCAAGCAAACCATGAACCAAGGCATGAGCTTTAGCTGGACCGGTTTAGCGCTTGAGGAGCTCGAGTCCGCAGGCAAGACCGTCATCATCTTCGGACTGGGCATTCTGGTCGTGTACCTGACGCTTTCGGCGCAGTACGAGAGCTTCGCGCTGCCGTTCATCATCCTCTTGGCCGTGCCGATGGCCGTGCTCGGCGCGCTGCTGGCGCAGTCCTTGCGTGGGCTGCCGAACGACGTGTACTGCCAAATCGGCCTGGTGCTGCTCATTGGGCTTTCCGCGAAAAACTCCATCCTGATCGTCGAGTTTGCCGAGCAGCTCCGCCGCGGCGGGCGCTCCATCGCCGACGCGGCGATCGAGGCCGCGGAGCTCCGGCTCCGGCCCATCCTCATGACTTCGTTCGCGTTCATCCTCGGCGTGCTGCCGCTGGTGTTCGCCCATGGCGCGGGTGAAAACGGCCGCCATTCGGTGGGCACGTCCATCGTCGGTGGCATGCTTCTATCTACCGTGTTGAACCTGTTCTTTATCCCGGTGCTCTACGTCTTGCTGCAAACCCTGCTGGGCGCGGGCGGCAAGGGCTCCAAACCGCATGTTGAGGCGCGCTCCGTGCGTCCACCGGTGGAGGCGGAAGAACGTGAGCCGGCTTACCAATACCGCAAACCCGAACCTGGTCTTCCCAGCCACTCCTAGCGCCTGCCAATGGTAAGGGCATCTTCCATGTCCTCACCATCGGCGCGGAACCGTACAGTCCTCCCTGCATCCCACCCGTGTGCATACGGACAAGAAAGCAGGCTTGGTTCTGGGCGGCGGCGGCCCGCTCGGCGTGGTATGGATGGCGCAGATGCTGAGCGGATGGGCGGCGGCGTGGCTTGCCGCGCACCCGGAGAATCCCGACCCGCTGTGCCCATTCACAAAGGGCCGCATTGTGGGAACCTCCGCGGGTTCGATCATTGGCGCGTGGCTGGCGGTGCATGGTTCACTCGATGAGTTCGTCGCGCGCCAAGCTCAGCCTTTAGACCCCTTTATCGCGAAAAAGCCCAACCTACTGCCTTTCCTGCTTGCCTATCTGAAGGCCAAGTTTCTCTCTCGCGGCGGCGTGGAAGGATTTCGCAAGTCGATGGGCCGCAGCTCGCTCCGCGCAAATGTACCCGGCGAACAGGCCTGGGTTGAGCTTGTCGGCCGCGCTTTTTTACCTGCCGGGGAGTGGACACCGGCATGCGACTTCCTGGTCACAGTGATCGATATTGAAACTGCGGAACTCCAGGCCTGGGGTCCGCGTTCCGGCGTACCGCTCGCTACTGCGGTGGCGGCCTCCTGCGCCATGCCCTGCACGTATCCGCTGGTGCACCATCACGGCCGTACTTGGATGGACGGAGGCATCGGCTCGACCACAAACGCGGACCTCGCCGCGGGTTGCCGCCGCGTGGTCATCCTCGACCCGCTCGGCCAATCAGCCGCAACCGCCTCCTATATCGGACAGGAGCAGGGCAAACTTCGCGCGGAGGGAGGCCAAAGTGTGCTGTTCCAGCCGAGCACGGCGGTAAAGCGCGCCATCGGCCTCAACTTCTTCGATACCAGCAAGCTGCCCCACGTCGCCGACCTCGCCCGCGCACAGGCCGACCGCTCGGCCGACGAGGTTTGGCGCTTCCTCCACACAGCTTGAAGCAGGTGTGCGATACTTGGGGCGTCCCCACCCGCGCCGGGATGGTGGAACTGGCAGACGCAGCGGACTCAAAATCCGCCGAGGGCAACCTCGTGGGGGTTCGACCCCCCCTCCCGGCACCAAGTTATAAGTTGTTGTAAAGAGGCGGCTTAGTGAGTGTATTCTCCTCGCTGAGCTGCCTGGTTTCTGTTCCTCGCCGACTGTACCCGACGCCATTCGGTACAATTTCGGTACAGTGACGCTGCAAAGCACTGTACCGGAGAGCGATGGCTACCCTCGTCAAAACCGACTCAGGCACTTGGAAGGCGGTCATTCGGAAGTCGGGATGGCCGACAACCGCCAAGACGTTCCGGACGAAGCGGGACGCCGAAGACTGGTCTCGCCGCACTGAAGACGAGATGGTACGCGGTGCATACATCCAGCGTGCAACGGCGGATCGCATGACTGTCGAGGTCGCCTTAAAGCGGTACCTCGCAGAAGT
>CAXTUV010000294.1:3904-4132 GCA_964247445.1 uncultured Acidobacteriaceae bacterium
CGTGCCGACGAAGCGAGCAACGTCCCAGCTTGCCGACGTGAAACGGTCCCGAATCCTCATTAAGCACCTCGGCAAGTATTCTCTTGCGGCTCTCAATCAAGAACTCATTGCGAAGTTCAGAGACATGCGATTGGCCGGCGAAGATCGTCTTAGCTCTTCAGGGGGAGCCCCTGCCACGAGCGAACAATACTGTGCGTCTCGATTTAGCTTTGCTCGGGCACCTGTACA
>CAXTUV010000294.1:4142-4665 GCA_964247445.1 uncultured Acidobacteriaceae bacterium
GTTATGAATATTCGCCGCCCAGCACCTGGACCTGGCCGAAATCGCCGGATGACCTCTGCTGAGGAGGTAAGCCTGCTGAAGGCCGTCGATGCGCATTCAAATCCAATACTTGGCTGGATTGTGCGGATCGCTCTTGAGACGGGTATGCGCACGTCCGAGATCGTGACTTTAAGACAGTCGCAGATAGAGGTGGACCGACGCATAGTGCGGCTGCTGAAGACAAAGAACACCCATCCGAGAACCATTCCATTGACAACATCTGCAACAGAGCTCTTTAAAAGCGCTCTCGCCCATCCGGTTCGCCCCGAAGGAACCGACCTCATTTTCTTCGGTGAGCCTGGCAGGCAAGGTACTCGCGGACCTTATGCCTTTGATCGCGTGTGGCAGGAAATTAAGAAGAAGGAAGGTTTGCATGACTTTCACTTCCACGATCTACGTCACGAGGCAGTGAGCCGTTTTGTTGAAGCTGGTCTCTCTGACCAAGAAGTCTCGGCGATCAGCGGTCACAAGTCCATGCAAATGC
>CAXTUV010000295.1:0-4655 GCA_964247445.1 uncultured Acidobacteriaceae bacterium
GCCGGAACTCTGGGCGAATTACTGACCCGGCCCGTCGCCCGTCAGTATCCGTGCCGCGTCGGCAGCAGCTCCATCGGCTCGGTGAGGCTGAAGGTCAGCTCCGAGCCCTGTTCCACCTTGGCCACCTGCGGTTTTGGAGCAGCAGGTGTGTGGTCACCACGCCCGCGCCAACAAGTGCTCCCGCGCCCGCCCCCACGGGACCGCCCAGGATCGCACCGGTAATCGCCCCACCGCCCGCGCCGCCGCCGTACTCGGCCAAATCTTTCGCGACGTGCGCCTTGGGTTGAATTCCGCCCTCGGCGTCGGTCTTGGTGCCGGGTTCTGAGCTCGCGATCGCTTGCGCGTACAAGTGATAGGCCGTGCCGTCCGGCAGGATCACCGCGTCCGGACGAAGCCGCAGGGTCGCGTGATTGCGCAGGCGGTGCCCCTGCTCCACCTCGACCACACGCCCGCGCAGCTCGGAGCCGGCCGGGATAACGATCCGGCCTTCCTTGAAGACGTCGGAGGCGACCTGCGCGCGGAAAGGCTCGCCGGTTTGCGCGCGGTCGGTGCTGAGCGCCTCCATCAGGCGCACCTTGATGTTGGTCCCTTCGGCGAGCTCATTGGAAGGCGCGGGAACGACGCTGACCACGCCGTAATCCGGGTTTTCGGGCCTGGGCACGAGCTTGACGCCTGGGCTCGCATCCACGGTGCGCGCGCGCTCTGCGTTGATCTGGTCCGTCGTTTGCGTGATAACCCCGTAATCATTTGCCGCGGAAGCAGGCGCGGCGGCCTGCGTTGGGACAGCGGGGGAGGATTTGCTGGCTGGAACCTGCTCAGCTGGCTTTGCTGCCGCGGGAACCTCCTGCGTCGGAATCTCCTGAGTCTCGTCCTGCGCCACGATCGGATCGTCCGCCGGCGGATGCGCCACCCCTGAGTTCTGCTGGGCCCAAACCGGTGCGCTCAGCCCCGCGAATACCAATGCCAACCCCACTGCTTTCCGCTTCATTGCCGGCCTCATTTCCTGCCTTCAATCTAAGCCAAGACACAGGCGCGCGTACGCCGAAGGGGAATCAGAAGAGTAAATCTTTACGCGCCCGCAACCACGGCGCGCGGACGGTTGCTAAAATCAGCCTTGACCGCGGGACCTCCCCGCCAATGAAAGCAGAGTGTGCCTGGGCTCGTCGAACATATCGGCTCCATCCCCGTCGACCGCCGCCCGAGCCTTAACGACCGCCTGCGCCATCGCATCGCGCTTCCCAGCCAGAGAAGGACAGAGATGACCGAGATTACCGCTATCCACGCCCGCGAAATCCTTGACTCGCGCGGCAACCCTACCGTTGAAGCTGAAGTTACTTTGGAGGGCGGTGTCATGGGCCGCGCTGCGGTTCCCTCGGGCGCTTCCACCGGCGAGCACGAGGCGGTCGAGCTGCGGGACAATGACAAATCCCATTACGCGGGCAAGGGCGTTCTGAGCGCGGTTGAGAACGTGGAGTCGGTGCTCGCGCCCGAGCTGACCGGCATGGACGCAGCGAACCAGCGCCTGCTCGACGCCACCATGCTCGCCATCGACGGCACGGCCAATAAGAGCAAGCTGGGTGCGAATGCGATCCTCGCGGTCTCGATGGCTGCCGCGCGCGCCTCGGCGACCGCGCTCCATTTGCCGCTGTACCGCTACCTCGGCGGGGTCAACGCCTCCGTCCTACCCACGCCCATGATGAACATCCTGAATGGCGGCGCGCATGCAGACAACAACGTCGACTTCCAGGAGTTCATGGTGATGCCGGTCGGCGCGGAGCGCTTTTCGGACGCGCTCCGCTGGGGCGCGGAGGTCTTCCACACGCTCAAGGGTGTGCTCAAGCGCAACGGCTACAACACGGCGGTCGGCGACGAAGGCGGGTTCGCGCCCTCGCTCAAGTCGAACGAAGAAGCGATCGACGTCATCCTCCAGTCGATTGAGCTGGCCGGCTACAAGCCCGGTGAGGAGATTGCGATTGCACTCGACCCGGCTTCGAGCGAGTTCTACTCCAAGGAAAGCGGCAAGTACATCTTCAAGAAGTCCGACAAGCGCGAGCTGACGAGCGACGAGATGGCGCGCTATTGGGAGTCCTGGGCTCGGCAGTATCCGATCGTCTCCATCGAGGATGGCTTAGCCGAAGACGATTGGGACGGTTGGCGCGCGCTGACCGAGCTGCTCGGCGAGCGCATTCAGCTGGTCGGCGACGACCTGTTCGTAACGAATACCGAGCGGCTCCAGCGCGGCATCGACGAGGGCATTGCGAACTCCATCCTCATCAAGGTCAACCAGATCGGGACGCTTTCGGAGACGCTCGAAGCGATCGAGCTCGGCCGGCGCTACGGCTACACCTCGATCATCTCGCACCGTTCGGGCGAAACCGAGGACACCTTTATCGCGGACCTCGCGGTCGCGACCGGCGCGGGGCAGATCAAGACCGGCTCGGCTTCGCGCACCGACCGGATCGCGAAGTACAACCAACTGCTCAGGATCGAAGAAGAGCTTGGGCAGACGGCGGAGTATCTCGGCCTCGAAGCCGTGAACTACGGCGAGTAGACTGATTCATAATAATTGAATGCTTTGGGATGCAAGCAACGCTTGCAGGACCCAGCACCGCAGGAGCACACATTGCAGAAACTCTCCCTCTTGACCCCAGTTCTTTTCACAGCGGCGGCGTTGGCCCAAACAGCAGCCCCTAAGCCGGCAAGCCCCGCCCCGCAGAGCACTCCGCCCTCCTCGGCGCAGACCGGCGCGCAGCTTACTCCGGGCCACTCCACGCCCGCGCATCCGCTTACCGTCGCGCAAGCCCACGAGATTGCAGCCCTGACCGGCACGGATAAGGTGAAACCGCGTTTGATCGAAAGCGTGATGAGCTACACGCAGCGCTCGTTTCCGCCGTTTGTGCCTGCGGACGTACGCGAGGATGTAAAAACATCGCTTGATAAGTTGGATGTCGACTCTTCGACCACCGCGACTTACCAGAAGTACTTATCGACTGAGGACGCGACGCAGATCATCTCCTTCTATAAGACGCCGGCCGGCAAGAACTTACTGGATGTGACCCCGGCGCTGACCAGCGAAATCCAACAAACAGCCTTGAAGCAAGCCCAAACGACCTTTCAGGCAGTGATGGAGCGGCATAAGGCCGAGATTGAAACGGCAGAAAAGAACTACCAAGCGCAGCACCCCGCCCCGAGCTTGGGCGCTCCCGGGCCGACCGGCGGCGGCAGCACACCCGGTGCTTCCAGCCCGTCAAGCTCGGGCCCAAGTACGACGCCTAAGAAGCCGCAGTAACGTTACAAGTCGGCTCAGCTAAGCCGAACGTAGGTGGAATACTCGCGGTCCCCAACACCCGTCCATGGCACAAATACCCGGTCGCCCACGCGCCACTCCTCCGGGTCGGTGCGTTCGGCCCCGAGCAGTGCGTCGGCGGCCAGAGTAAGTACCTGCGGGTCGCCCGGTTGGCGCAGTGCGAACAGTACACGCGGCCCCCACAGCAGGGCCGCGATGTCCGCGTGGCCGCGCATGGTTTCAAGTCGCGGCGCGAAGCCGGTACGCAGCTCGACCGCATCGCCCGGAGCCCACGTGCGCCGCAACACCGCGAACCCTTTGTCGAGCGGGGCGCTTACCGGCTGCCCGTTGACAAGTACCTGGTGCGTTCTCGCCCAGCCGGGTACGCGCAGCCGCAGGCTGAACGATGCCGGGCGCGCTGCATCGACGCGCAGCGTGGCAGTTCCGTCGCTGAGCCAGCCTTCCTCCTGCGTGAGCCGGACGGGAGTCCCACCTTCCTCGAACCGCAGCTGCCCGGCCAGGTACATCACCACCCACACCTCTCCGGGCGCGCGCAGGTAGCTATTCACGCCGTAGTCGGCGACGACCTGCGGCAAGGTGCCCGAGCAGCACGGCCAGCGGTGCTGCGAGTACACCCGCTTGCCCACCCAGTTGTAGTCTGAGCTATAAAATGAGCGCCCGTCGGGCTGGAGCGGCATCGCGCCCGCCACCGTGTTCCACAGCACCCGCTCCATGCTGTCGCCGTATCGGCCTTCGCCGGTCGCGCGCAATAGGTAGCGTGTGAGCTTCATGTGCGCGAAGCTGCCGCAGGGCGTTTCAAAGTTGTTATGGCTTTTCGTCAGGCTTACCCATGGGTTATCGGGGCCAAGCTGCTCGTCCGGCCCCCAGCCGCCGGTCACGAAGCTTTGCTGCTCCACGATATTGAAGCCCTTGCGCGCGGCCGCGAGGTGCATGCCGCTGCCCGCTGTGAGCCAGGCCTGCATGGCTGAATTTAGAACGTTCACGTAGCTGTACGCCTGCCGGTCGCGCAGCGCGTCCTCGCCGCGCGCGAGCGGTGCAAATAGCGTTTGGTCGTCCAGGTAGCGCTCCGCCATGTGCCGGTAACGCGCCCCCGCGCCCATGGCGGAGACCAGATAAAGATTCTCGGGCAGGGTGAAGCTTTCATCCCACATCCACGAAATGTCCTTGCCCAGCTTCCACTGGGTGTCGCGGTCCACCGCGTGGTCGGGCAGGGAACCGGCTGCCGCCTTGCGCAGATGATCCAGGGTGTTCCACGCGTCCGGGTCGCCGCTGAGCCGGTGCGCGTCCATCAGCCCGCAGGCCAGCTTGTCAAAGCAGTAGGCAGGGACGCGGTTCTGCTCAAAGTAGC
>CAXTUV010000296.1:0-4598 GCA_964247445.1 uncultured Acidobacteriaceae bacterium
GATCAGGTACGAAGCAGCAGGCAGCAGCGCGCGCGAAGTTTTGCAAGACCTGATGGAGCGCACGGGCGGCCGGCAAAGTTACGCTCTGCGCTGCGAACCCTTGGATAAGCGTTTTTGTTTCATCAATGTGTCCCGCGTCCTTGATCGCCGCAAGCCGCCCACGGGCGTATGCTCCGCGCTTGGCTACGATGCTGAGTGAGCACCGGCAAGCTCGCGCGCGCGCAGGGCTAGGCCGTAGGCGACGGCGGTGAAGGCCTCGCCGCGCAGGACGCGCTCGGGGGCGAAGCGGGTTGCGAAGATGCGCTCGACCGCGGGGACGAACGAGGTGCCGCCGGTCAGGAAGACCCGGTCGACTTGCGCCGGGGCGGTGCCGGTTTCGGCGAGCAGTTCGTCGATCGCGCCTGCGATGGCGGCGAGTTCCGGTGTAATCCAGCCCTCGAACTGCGCGCGCGTGACCGGGATATGCAGGTTTAGGCCGGGTTCGCGGAATTGGAATTCAGCTTCATCCCGCTCCGACAGCGCGTACTTGAGCTGTTCGACCGCGGCGTGGAGGCGGAAGCCGAGGTCGTCGTCGATGAGGGTGCGGAGGGCTTCGATCTTGTCGGGTTCGAGCGCGCGGACCTGCGCGCCTTTCAGGATTTCGGCGACGTTGCGGGTGCGGAGGAACGACAGGTAGTGCCAGCGCTCCAGGTTGGCATAAATCCAGGCGGGGACGGCCGGAAGCAGCTTCGCGCCCGACCGCTCCAACGTTTCGCTGCCCAGGGCCGGGGCGACCAGGTGGCGGACGAGCTTGGCATCGAAAGCATCGCCGGCCAGGCCGACCCCGGAGGTTCCGAGAACCTGTGCCCGCGCGCCCGGCGCGAGCCGCAGGAGCGAGAAGTCGCTGGTACCGCCGCCGAAGTCGCCGATGAGCACGGTTTCCGGCCGCGTGAGCGTCGCGGCGTACGCAAGGGCTGCGCCTACGGGCTCGTATTCAAAGTGGACGTCGGTGAAGCCGGCGCGGCGGCAGGCTTCGCGGAGGCGCTCCTCGGCGAACGCATCGTCCTCGGGCGTGTGCGCGCCCACGAAGTGCACGGGGCGGCCCACGACGGCACGGGTGATAGGTGCGCTGAAAGAAGCCTCGGCGGCCGAGCGCAGGTCGCGGAGGATGCGGGCGAGGAGATCTTCCAAGCTGTGGCGACGGCCGAAGATCTCAGTGCCGGTAAGGCTGCGCGCGGGCAGGTAGCTTTTGAGCGACTGGATGAGGCGGCCTTCGTGGCTTTCGGCGGCCAGGTAGCGCTCGATCGCCCGCGGCCCGGTGAAGGCGCGGGTCTGCTTGCGGGCGTCGCGCTCGAAAAACAGCAGCGAGCGGAAAGAGGGCGCGGTCGGGATCCGGGCGAGGGTGACCGTGCCGGATGGGGAGGCTACCGCGACGGAGCTGTTGGTGGTGCCGAAGTCGACGCCGAAGGCAAGGACGTCGGGTGACGGGGAAACCATCTGCGCATTGTCTCAGGGATTAACTGCTTTCTGGAGTTTCATTCTTAGTAGAAACTGTTGTTGGAGGAACCCATGGGTTTCGCAAAACGTTTATGGGAAGAGGAGCAGGCCCGCCAGTATCATCAATCCTTCGATATGGTGTGCGCAGAGTGCTTCTCAGATGAAGCCTTTAAATCTTTTATTGAGGATCATGCGGAAGCAAATGATTGCACCGTCTGCGGCCGGACAAGCAATGAAGCGATCGCGGCTCCAGCCGATGATGTACTTGAGTTCTTTTTGGAAAGGATCGGAGATTACTACCAAGATGCAAATGGGTCTGCACCTTGGGATGGAGAGGACAGTTGTTTCATGGTTCCGACTTTTACAATGTCCGAAATTATCTTTTTGCATAATCCGGATTTAGCGTCAAAATTCAGTACTCTCAAATGGCTTTACTCTAAGTTGAAAGATGATACTGTTTACTGTAGTCGAGATTGGCAAGTCTTAAGTCGGAGTGAAGCTTTGGAAGTTAGCTGGAATAATTTCACGCAAATGTGAAGCATACTACACGCTTTTTATTTTTCCCTGAGGTGGAGCATGAGGATCATAGCGAACCTTTCGTCATAAAACCGGTGGATATGCTAGAAAAGCTCGGTGACGTAATTCAGAGTTGCGAGCTAATCCGCAACTTGCCGGTAGGAACAAAGCTATTTCGCGCACGCGGCTACAAAGAAGGAACGAACTACGCTACACCTGGAGAACTTGGGCCGCCGCCTGTCGAGTTCGCCAAGACGGCTGGACGTATGAATGCTCCAGGGATTGTGGTCTTCTATGGAGCGCTAGATAGAAGGACAGCAGCAGCTGAGGCGACCGGTTCGCATCTCCACCTGAGCATAGGCGAATTTGAGACACTTGTTGATCTAACGATCGTTGATCTAACGGATCTCCCTCGCGTTCCAAGCATCTTTGAGGGAGCAAATAGAGATTCTTTATTATTTCTCCATCATTTTGCCGAGGAGGTTTCGCAGCCGTTTGAGCCGGATGCGGACATACACATTGAGTATGTTCCAACGCAGATCGTTTCCGAGTATCTACGACACCGCCTTCGAGCGGAAGATAGTAAGGCAGTTCGTGGAGTTCTTTACCGGAGTGCGAAACGGCCGGATACAAAGAATCTTGCGCTTTTTATCGATTCAATAGAAGTTAAAGGAGTAGGAGCAGACAGATGGCGACTAAAGGAAAGCGTCCTGCGTCTTACTTCTGTAGAAGAGATCATCAAGGTTCCTGGGTAGGTTCAGTCCACAAGAGTCAAGCAGGTCGACTGTCGGAGTATATCGGGAAACCTGTTTCCATTAATAAGTAGAAAATAAGTGCACTTTACTAAAATCTACTAGCAGAACTAATAGCTGTCACCGCCCATCCCGCAAGCGAAACGCGAGCCGGTCGGGCAGCCCGGCGCGGAGGATCGCCTGCTGTGCCGCATGAATGTCGTACGTATAGAGCGAAGGCCGAACGCCAGTCGCCGTCGCGCGGCTGGCCCACGGAGCCAGGGTTGAGCAGGTAGCGCGCGCCCGAGGAAAGCTGGAGCGTCCAGGACTCGAACTCGTCGCGGGTTTCCCAGTCGGGGGTCAAGCGGTACCACTGCTCGCCATCGGTTGCGAAGCCGCCCTGAACATGCGTGTGACCGAAGAAGTTGAGCGCCGGGCCGGGTTGGGCGAGCGAAATGTAGGCGTCGCGCGGCGACAGGATGTACTCGTCCTCATCGACGAGCGAGCCGTGGGTGCAACGCACGGGCGCTTCGGGGCTCGGCGCGAGCGGGCCCGCAGGCAAGTGGCGCAGCCAAGCCAAATGCTCGGCGGAAAGCACGCATTCGGTCCAGCGGGCGGCGCGGGCGGCTACCGGATTAAACCCATCCGCGCTGGTCACCCCGGAACACGCCCGGTCGTGGTTGCCGCGCACAAAAGTCGACCCCAGCGCACGCGCCTGCTCGATCACCTCGCCCGGGTTGGCACCGTAGCCCACGATATCGCCCAGATTCCACACTTCGGTGTGCGCCGGGGCGTAATCCAGCACGGCGCGCAGGGCCTGAAGGTTCGCGTGAATGTCGGAAAGGATCAGCGCGCGCAAGCAACCAGCCTACTCCGTCAAGCCAAAAGGTTGAAAGCCTCTAACCCAGTGCCCGGGCGCGCACTCCCGCAGCAGCCCCGGTTCCGGCAAGGCGTTCATGGGCAGGGTGGCGAGAGGCGCATCAAGGGGCGTTTGCATGGTCGGGATGGCCCCGAGCAGCGCCCGGGTGTAGGGGTGGCGCGGTTGGCGGAACAGCTCCCGCGCCGGTGCGAGCTCTAAGAGCAGGCCGTGGCGCATGACGGCGACGCGCTCAGCCACTTGCGAAACCACGGCCAAGTCGTGCGAGATAAACAGCATGCTGAGCGAGAACTCGCGCCGCAGCCGGGCGAGCAGCTCCAGAATCTGCGCCTGCACGGTGACGTCGAGCGCGGTGGTGGGCTCGTCGGCGATGAGTAGGCGCGGCCGGTTAATCAGCGCCATCGCGATGAGGATGCGCTGGCGCTGGCCGCCCGAGAACTGGTGGGGGTAGTCGCGGGCGCGGCGCGCTGGGTCGGGCAGCGCGACCGCGTCCATGGCCTCGTGAACCTTTGCTTGGACGTGTTTGCGCGCGAGCCCCGGCTGATGGGCAGTGAGCGCCTCGGCGATTTGCGCACCCACGGGCATCACCGGGTTCAGGGCCGTCATGGGTTCCTGGAAGATCATCCCGATGGCCGCCCCGCGCAGGCGGCGCATAGGCTCGGGAGCCAGCGCGAGCAGGTTTTGCCCTTCCCACTCAATCGCGCCCTCGACCCGCGCTGAAGCGCCGAGCAAGCGCAGGATGGCAAGCGCGGTGACCGATTTGCCCGAGCCGGACTCGCCGACTAACCCGAGCGACTCGCCGGGGGCAATCGTAAGTGAAAGGCTGTCGACCGCGGGCCCTGGCGCCTTGGAGAACTGGATGGAAAGCTCGCGCAGGGCGAGCAAGGGCGGGGGCATGGGGGGATGGTAGCAAGCGGGAGGCCGACCCCATCCCGCCTCGCCGGCAGGCAGCCTTTGCGGCCGGCGCGTAAACCGCGAAGAGCAAAGGCGTGTGGTCA
>CAXTUV010000297.1:0-4583 GCA_964247445.1 uncultured Acidobacteriaceae bacterium
TTCCGGCATCGCCGCGGAAACCGCCGCCGCGCCGCCCCGAGGCACAATGCGCATCACCTCGGCCTCCCCACGAGCCTCCCAGGCAGTCGAGCTTGCGGGCACAACGGCCAGCTCGCAACGACCGATTGTGAAAGCATCGAAGCCCTCCCCCTCGACC
Organism: uncultured Acidobacteriaceae bacterium; assembly: GCA_964247445.1. GTDB lineage: Bacteria > Acidobacteriota > Terriglobia > Terriglobales > Acidobacteriaceae > EB88. The sequence goes on from CAXTUV010000297.1 coordinate 158, forward strand.
CGGAGCGTGCCGCCGGCGGTGAACAGCAGCTGCGGCCCGCCATCCTCTCGCGCCGCTTCCGAGAGGCCGCGCGCATCGCCTTCCCAGCGCTCCACCCTGAAGTATTGCTGATCGACCAGCGTTACCTCGCCGCGCGCGCCCTGGAAGCGCGCAACTTTGCCCGCGCCGGTTTCCATGCGCATGGCTTCGAGCGATGCCTCGACATGCAGCTCACGCGGACGCCCGTAGTCATAGAGCCGGTAGGTGGTATCCGAGGTCTGCTGGGTCTCCAGGATTACCGACCCAGGCCAGATGGCATGCACCGTGCCCGCGTCCACGTACACCATGTCGCCGGTGCGCAGGGGCAGCCAGCCCAGCACATCCTCCATGGTGTTCTCGGCAATGGCCTTGCGCACTCTTTGCGCGTCTGTGCCGGGTTTAAGGCCGAGCGCGACTTTGGCGTCCGGCTTCGCATCGAGCGCGTACCAGCACTCCGTTTTGCCGCGCGGCTCACCTTTCTTCTGTGCCAGCATGTCATCCGGGTGGACCTGCACGCTGAGCTTTTCGCGGGGAAACAGGACCTTGATCAGCAGCGGGTACTCGCCATCGACGGCAAAAGCGGGCCCAAGAATCGTCGCGGCATTCTCTTTTACGGCGGCCGCGAAGTTTTGGCCGGCCAGCGGACCCGTGGCTACGGTGCACTTGGGACCGGTCAGCCATACCTCTCCGATCGGCTCCTCGCCCGCCCTGACGGAGTACTCGAACCAGGGCCGCAGGTCCGAGAAGCCCCAGATGCGGGTTTGAAACCATGGCGCAAGCTTAAACGGCGGGAGCCGGCGGGGAGTAGTCATGGCCTCAGTATGCCGCATTTCCGGACGAATCACAGTGTAGAGCTCAGCACGAGAGTAACCCCGGCGTCTCCGTTGCATGATGGCCGCCCTAGCCGGCAGCCACGAGAGTCGCATTCGCTAGCATGAAGCGATGGCACGGTATTTGGTGACGGGGTGCGCGGGGTTTATCGGTTCGTGGATCGCGGAGGCGCTGCTCGCGCGCGGGAATGAGGTGCGCGGACTCGACAACTTCGAGACCGGGCGGCGAGGCAACTTGCCGGACGGGTTGGACTTCCGCGAGGTGGATTTGCGGAACGCCGAAGCAGTCGCCGTGGCTTGCCGAGATGTGGAAATCATTTTTCACCAAGCGGCGCTGCCGTCCGTTCAGCGATCCATCAAGTACCAACGCACCTCGCATACCGCCAATATTGACGGCACATTCAACCTACTTGAATGCGCGCGCGCAGCCGGGGTGCGGCGGATAGTGTATGCGGCATCCTCCTCGGCATACGGAAACCAGCCGGGCTTCCCACGCATGGAAACGATGATCCCGCAACCCATCGCGCCCTACCCAGTGCAAAAGCTTGCGGGCGAGCTCTATATGCGGTCCTACTGGCAGGTATACGGGCTCCAAACAGTCGCGCTGCGCTACTTCAACATCTTCGGCCCGCGGCAGACCCCGGACTCGCCCTACTCCGGGGTGATGGCCAGGTGGGCGCTCGCGATGCTGCGCGGCGAGCCGATCACGATAAACGGCGACGGCGAGCAGGGGCGCGACTTCACCTATGTCGAGAATGCGGTCAGCGCGAATCTGCTTGCGGCGGAAGCTCCGGCGGAGCGAGTCGCGGGCCGCGTCTTCAACGTCGCGTGCGGCGAACGGCACACGCTTAACAAAACTTTTCAGGTAATGGCCAGCTTGCTGGGCTACAACGGGGAGCCCCAGTATGGACCGGAGCGGCCCGGGGATATCCGAGACTCGCTGGCAAGCGTGGACGCCGCGCGGGCAGCCTTCGGGTACTCACCGATGGTCGGATTCGAGGAAGGCCTGCGGCGCACTGTCGCGTGGTACCGCGAAGTCTACGCCGGCACGACGTAAGCCTCACGAGCATGGTCCTGGGTACGTCTCAAGGCGCATACCGGGCCGGAGCAACCGACCGGCCGCAGGGTAAGCCGGGCCGCCAACACGATTAAGACGGTCCAGAGCAAATCCGCCCCGAGCAGGTGCGTGACCTGAAGCCAGGTCGGCGCAAGAAGCAGAACATCGGCCGCGCCGAGCACGAACTGCAGCGCCAACAGCCCGGCCGCGCCGCGCGCCAGTGATGGACTTTCCCGCCAGGACCGCACCAGCAGGAAACCGATCCAAACAGCGGCGACCGCGCTCAGGGTAGGGTGCATCCAGCGCACCCGCAGCAGCCAGCTCGCGTGCGGGGAAAAGTCCTGCGCGAACGCCTCGGCTAGCGACCGGGCGGGATAAAGCGTATCGCCCAACGCGGCGAGAGAGCCCGACACCCCCACGCACAGAGTCGCGAGCAGGCCGAGGAGGGTGAACCCGGGCTGATACAGCTGAATCGTGCCTCGCATGCGGGCTTCCGCGCGGCCAAGGAAGTGCGCCGTCAGCGCGAGCGCGGCCAGCAGCAGAAGGGTGTTGGCCAGGTGCAGCGAAAGCCAGAATGCCCGCATCGGTGACTGATCCGTGCCGGTGTGGTGCAGAACCACCAGCAGCGCGCCGAGCAGCCCCTCATTCAAGGTGAGTAGAAGCGAAATACCGGCAAACAAGCGGGCAAAATGGCGGGACGGCGTACCCCGCCAGGTAAACACCGCCAAAGCGACCAGCAGGATGACCCCGACGCCAACCGACGCCCGGTGGGCGAATTCGATGACATTGGCTAAAGTTTGCCAGTGCTGGACCAGTGTGCCGTTGCACAAAGGCCAGTGGTCGCCGCAGCCGTTGCCGGACCCGGTCGAGCGTACAACGGCTCCCCACAAGATGATCAGTACATTGTAAGCGAGCACAACCCAAGCAAAACGACGCACGCCGGAAGACACGGGCCTCACAGAGGCTTTGAGCGCGGGGGCGGGATGAGCCAGGGTTGCCGTAACGGGCATATGCATGAACCTACTTAGTTCATTCTAGCCCAGCGCAAGAGCCGACCGGGTAGTCCGTAGCTTGCCGGGCCCCCCAGCCAGGGAATGGCAGCCGAGAGAAAGGATCCGAAAACTGCAACCCTTCCCTGCCCGATACCATCTCAAGCAATGATATGAAGACCTCTCGCGTATTCACCCCCGTCTTCCCAGTGCTGCTGGCTTCCGTGCTGTTCCTGCCGGCTGCTCTCCATGCCCAAACCGCAGGCCAGGACGCAAAGGCGGCAGGGTCCGATACAAAATCCGCAGCCAGCAACGCGGGTCAAGCCACGAAGAAAACAACGAAGCACGCCTACCATAAAACGAAGCACGCCACAAAAACTGCCACCGCCGACACAAAGAGCGGGACCGCCAAGGCCTATGACAAGACAAAGGAAGGCGGTACGGTGGCGGTCGACAAGACCAAGGAGGTTTCGGTCAAGGGTTTCGATAAGAGCAAGGAAGGCGTGCAGAAGGTGTTTGACCCCTCCGCCGCGAAAAAGAGTAAGGTGACCGACGAGGCGCGCGAAACCAAAATTGTTACGAAGGATACCGTGGGTCAGGAGCAACAAAAGGTCCAGGACGCCAAACCGCACTAGGTCTCGCATGCATAAAAAAGGTGTCCCTCGCAGGACGCCTTTTCTGTTTTGGCTGCGCGCAACTCAGCCGCCGGCCAGCGCGCGGGCGCGTTCCGTGGCCCGCATCACGGCTTTGATCAGCGTCACCCGCAAGCCCCCTTCTTCGAGCTCCAGGATGCCGTCGATGGTGCATCCGGCGGGTGTTGTGACCGCGTCCTTGAGCAGGGCGGGGTGGTAGCCCGTGTCCAAAACCATCTTGGCGGCACCGAAGGTGGTTTGCGCGGCCAGGAGGGTCGCGGTCTCCCGCGGCAGCCCAACCTTCACGCCGGCTTCGGCCAGGGATTCCAGGATGATGTAAATGAATGCCGGGCCGCTCGCGGAAAGGCCCGTGACAGCATCCATGTGCTTTTCATCGACGATCACGGTGCGTCCGACGGTTTGGAAGATCTCCGCCGCGAACGCCATCTGCGCGTCCGTAACGTAGCGCCCCCTGCACAGACCCGCAATCCCCGCGCCCAAGGTGGAAGGGGTGTTCGGCATGGCACGTACCACGGGCAGCGCCAAGCCCGCTCCCTGCTCGATGGCGGCGGTTGTCACAGAGGCGGCCACCGAAACCAGGAGCTGCCCCGAGTGCAGCGACGGGCGAATCTGCTCCAACAGCGCCGCGATCTGAAACGGCTTGACCGCGAGCAGCAGAACCTCGGCTCCCTCGGCTGCCGCGCGATTATCGATGCCGACCGTGACGCCCCACTGAGCGGACAAAGCCTGCGCCCGCTCTGGGTGCGCGACCGTGGCGCGGATGCGCTCGGGAGGGAACAGCCCCTGCTTGAGAAAAGCCTGCAGCAGGATGCCGCCCATTTTGCCTGCGCCGAGCACGGCGATGGAACCGGTTGCGGTCATGAAGCTAGGGTACAGGGG